>JACUTV010000209.1 GCA_014859645.1 Campylobacterales bacterium | reverse complement strand
AGGAGGGCAAAATGGGCAGCAAGTATGTGTACAGTTTTGAAGAGGGCAGCGCTGATTTAAAAGAGTTGCTAGGCGGAAAAGGTGCCAATCTAGCGGTCATGACAAGGCTAGGGATTCCCGTTCCTCCTGGTTTTACCATCACTACGGAGGCTTGCCAAGCGTACTACAAGGGCGACACAAAGGCCATCTCCGCTTCCATCGTGGCAGAATACACCCAGCATCTAGGCAAACTCGAAGCAACAATGGGCAAGAAGCTAGGAGATGACAAAGACCCTTTGCTCGTTTCTGTTCGTTCAGGCGGTGCTATCTCCATGCCAGGCATGATGGACACCATTTTAAATCTAGGGCTAAACAACACATCCGTCCTTGGGCTTATCCACCAAACCTCCAACCCAAGATTTGCCTATGATTCGTACCGTAGGTTTGTGATGATGTTTGGCGACGTGGTCATGGGTGTGCCTTCGCATCTTTTTGAGGCGGCGTTAGAGCGCATCAAAAATGAAAAAAACGTCACCTTGGACACAGAGCTTAATGCGGAGGATTTCCAAAAACTTGTAGGCCAGTTTGAAGCAATAATAGAAAAGCACACCAACCAGCCTTTTCCCCAGTCGCCCATGGTTCAGCTAGAGATGTCCATCGAAGCTATTTTCAAGTCTTGGAACAACAGCCGCGCTATTTTGTACCGCGAGCTAAACAACCTCAAAAGCCTTTCAGGCACAGCCGCGACGGTGCAAGCCATGGTCTTTGGCAACAAAGGAGAGACATCGGGGACGGGCGTATGTTTTAGCAGAAATCCCTCCACTGGCGAAAACGTCTTTTACGGCGAATACCTCATGAACGCCCAAGGCGAAGACGTGGTCGCGGGCACAAGAACGCCACTGAGCATTGAGGCGCTAGGCCATCAGAACAAGGCCCTTTATGAAGAGTTGGTTGGCTACAAAGACAAGCTAGAGCAACACACCACCGACATGCAAGACATGGAGTTTACCATCGAAGAGGGCAAGTTGTGGATGCTACAAACCAGAAGCGGCAAAAGAACCGCGGCCGCAGCCGTGAGAATCGCAGTAGAGATGGCAAAAGAGGGCTTGATCGATGAAAAACAAGCAGTGTTAAGGGTAGACCCCGCACAGCTTGACCAGTTGTTGCACAAACAGCTTGACCCCGAAGCCACCAAAGCCGCAACGGTTTTGGGCAAAGGGTTACCCGCTTCCCCGGGAGCCGCGGTAGGTAAAATCGTATTTGACGCGGAAGAAGCCCACAAGAGAAACGAAGCGGGCGAAAAGGTCATCTTGGTGAGGGTGGAAACGTCTCCTGAGGATTTGATTGGGATGAACGCGGCGCAGGGCATTTTGACCACCAGAGGCGGCATGACATCCCACGCTGCAGTGGTGGCTAGAGGCATGGGCAAGTGCTGTGTCGCAGGCTGTAGTGACGCGCTCATCAATGAAGAGAAAAAAACACTCACCATGAAGGGAAAAACCCTTAACGACGGGGAGTATATCACCCTTGATGGTTCTATGGGGGTTGTTTATGAGGGGAGGGTTGCAACCATTGAGCCAGAACTTTCGGGTTATTTTGGTGAGCTAATGACCATGGCCGATAAATTTAGAACACTACTGGTCAAAACCAATGCCGACAACTCAAAAGACGCACTAACTGCCATTAAATTTGGGGCGCAGGGCATCGGCTTGTGCCGTACGGAACACATGTTTTTTGACGCTTCTAGAATCCAAGCGGTGCGAGAGATGATTGTGGCTAAAGATACTCAAAGCAGAGTCAAAGCACTCGATAAACTCTTGCCCTACCAAGAAAAAGATTTCCAAGAAATCTTTGAAGCCCTTGAGGGAAAACCCACCATCATTCGCCTCTTAGACCCGCCGTTGCATGAGTTTTTACCAAAAGACGAGGCAGACATTAGGGAGGTTGCCAAAGAGGTTGGGGTTACTAAAGAGGAGCTTGAGCAGACCATTAGCGGCCTCCACGAGTTCAATCCCATGCTTGGGTTTAGGGGGTGCCGCCTTGGCGTGGTTTATCCTGAAATCTCCCAGATGCAAGCCAGAGCCATTTTTCAAGCAGCCCTCAAAGTTCCTGGTTGTGAACCGTGGATTGAGATCCCTTTGGTGGG
>JACUTV010000065.1 GCA_014859645.1 Campylobacterales bacterium | reverse complement strand
TTACATGTAAAGCTTTTTTGAGATGTTATTGTTTTTCTTTGAGCAAAACTGCCTTATGCCATTAAAGAGAAAAGAGTTATTCAGATGCAACGCGCGCGTACCCTTGTGTTTGTAGTTTGTTGTCCGTGGCAGGAAAGAGCAGATATTGCGCTATAGTAAATAAACTGTCTTATTTTTGCATCTTACAAAGGAGTCGTCATGTTGGATTTGGGCGCAATGTCTTGTTGTAATCGCTATACGGTCTTATGTGTTGACGATGAAAAAGAATTTCTAGACTACCTTAGCTCCATTCTTAAGCTTTATTTTTCGGAAGTTCACGCTGTGTTGTCCGTAAAAGAAGCGTACGAGGTTATCGAAGAACATCCTATTGACATTATCATTACAGATTTATACATGCCAAAAACAAATGGCATTGATTTTATAAAAAAGATTCGCTCCGAACGCTCTACGATTTCCGTGATTTTTTTAACCGCATGTTTTGAAAAAGATTTCTTGCACGCGGCCGTTTCTTTGGGACTTGATGCGTATTTGAGAAAACCTGTGACACTCGAAAACCTGTTTGCCACCCTTCAACAGACCGTTGAACACATAGAGCACCGTTCTTCAAAAACCTATGCGCTCAAAGGGGGTGTTTCCTTTGACTTGATAGACGAGGTGGTGTACGCAACCTCTAGCCGCAAAATCATTGATGTTACGAAAAAAGAGTTAGAGTTGCTGTGTTTGCTTGTTAAAAATGAACACAATGTTCTTAGCAAAAGCGTGATTGAGAGCTATTTGTGGGAGTTTGAGTCTGTAGCGCAGAGTTCGGTAAAAACACTGATTAAAAAACTAAGGGATAAAATCGGAGAAGATGCCATTGCGACACACAGTACGGTTGGGTATTCCATCGTTCTCGAGGAGCGCAATTTATGAAAATATATACCTACCGTTTTGTTTCCCACGAAGATTTTGCCCTCTTTATCGCCCAAAAAGAGTTAGATTTAGCTTCCAATATTTTTGTCATGTGCTATTCTGGCATCGATGACCAAGCCGTGAACCAAGAGATTCTTCACAGCATCAAATCCCTCTTGCCCCAAGCTTCCATCATGGGTTCTACCACCGATGGAGAAATTTTTGAAACGGAAGTGATGGTGCACTCTTTTGTCCTTTCTCTCACAACCTTTGAGAGCACCACGTTAGAGATAGAGCTTTTCTCCGCAGAACAAGACTCTTTTAAAGCGGGGCAAATGATTGCTCACGAAGGGGTAAGACTAGGGGCAAAAGTAGCCATCATCGTCGCGGATGGCATCGTCACCAATGGCGATTATTTGATGGACGGAGTGAATTCAATAGCCCCTTCGCTAGTCGTTGCAGGCGGACTAGCAGGAGATAACGGGCGCTATGAAGAGAGTTTTATCTTTTGCGACATCCATATCAAATCTAAAGCCATCGTGGTGGGGTATCTCATCAGCGATACCTTGGAGGTTTACCACACCAAGAGCTTCAACTGGGCGCCCATGGGGCCAAAGTTTAAAGTCACGCGCGCGGACAAAAACTGCATCTACACCGTCGATAACATCTCCGTCCTTGAGCTGTACCGAAAATATCTAGGCTCCGCGTTAGCACAAAAACTTCCCCAAGGAGGCATCGAATTCCCCTTTGTCTTTTACAAAGAGGGGCATTTGATAGGGCGCGCGCCCATTCGTTTAAACGGAGATGGTTCGGTGGTCTTTGCGGGCAACATTTCCGAGGGCGAAACCATCCAGTTTGGCTTTGGCGACATTGATGCAATCTTGGCTGATGCGAAAGAGATTATCGCCGATTTGGCAGAATTTGGCCCTGAAAAAGTGATGGTGTTTTCGTGTATGACGCGCAAAAACTTTTTGGGAGAAGATGCGTATAACGATTTTGAAGGGCTTTCTTCCGTAGCACCCACGACAGGCTTTTTTACCTACGGGGAGTTTTTCCACGATTCGGATCATAAATGCAACTTTTTACTCAACGAAACCATGACTGTTCTGGGGCTTAAAGAGGTGCCGCCTACCACTAAAGGAAACGTACGTCTCATCACAATGCCACCCAAAAAAAGGGGGGTTTCAAGCCATCGCTACTCCGAAACCTTTAACGCGTTGTTGCACATTGGTGAACAAACCGCGCTGGAATTAGGCGCATTAAATTCCACGTTAAATGACAAGATTGACGAGGCCGTCAGGCGCTACCAAGCTTCCGAAGAGCTTATCATCATCCAAGCGCGAAGTGCGATTATCGGAGAGATGCTTAGCATGATAGCCCATCAATGGCGTCAACCGCTCTCTATTATCAGCATGGTGATTGGCAAAATACGCATTGGTGCTTTGAGCGCAAAGGAAAAGGACGAAGCGCTTTTAGAGGACATTGGTGTAGTCGATCGCAATGTCAGTTACCTCTCCGACACCATCGAAGATTTCAAAAACTTTTTTAAACCAAAAGTCGAAAAAGAGTGGCACAGTGCTTCGATGATTTGCGAACAACTTCGCTCTCTGGCGGACCCGATTCTTAAGATGCACGACATTGAGCTAGAAATCAAGCTCAATGATGAAAAAAAATTCTTCGTTTACGGTAGTGAGTTGGTTCAAGTGTTACTTTCCGTCGTTTCTAACTCTAAAGATGCCATCTTGGAACAAAGCCGTGAAAATGGAAAAATCACCATCGTGTGCGAGTACAAAGCACTCAAAGATATGTACCGTTTTTCCATCTTTGACAACGGTGGAAGCATTGCTGCAAATATCATTAAAATCATGTTTGAACCCTATATTTCTAGCAAAGGCATCACAGGAACAGGCCTTGGGCTGTACATGGCAAAGACGATTATCGAAAAGCATTTTAGAGGGAAAATTACCAGTAAAAACACCGAGGTTGGGGCGTGCATCACTATAGATTTTCCCATCGCAACCAAAGAAATTTTACCCACAGAAGTGGTGTAGAAATAACTCAAGGAGAGTATAAGCTACGCCCTTTAAGCTTGCGCCTCACTTTACTCTTCTAGTTAATCCACCGCTTCCTTGGGAAACCTAACTTCTTTGTGCTAAAATGCATGAAAAATCCCCTCTAGGAGCCTTTACATGGACTTTTTGACTGCTTATGAAACTGCTAAAAAAGATCGCCTAGCCCTTGGTGTCCCTCCGCTTCCTCTCAGCGCACAAGAAGCCGCCCAAGTGGTCGAGCTGTTAAAAACAAACCCTTCGCAAACCCTTTTGACACTCCTTAAAGAGCGCGTTTCTCCTGGTGTTGATGAGGCGGCTTATGTCAAGGCGGCGTTTTTAAACGATATCCTTGCCAAAAACGTTACATGTACACTCATTTCACCCCTTGACGCGGTGGAAATGCTAGGCACCATGCTAGGAGGCTACAACGTTGACCCCTTGGTTCGCGGCCTTAGCCATGCGGAGCCTGTCGTCGCCAAGGCTGCGGCAAAAGCGCTTAAAAACATCATCCTTGTCTACGATGCGTTTAACGCCGTCGAAACCCTCGCCAAAACCAACCCCTTTGCCAAAGAAGTCCTACTCTCTTGGGCAAATGCGGAGTGGTTTACCTCCAAGCCTGCCTTACCGGAAAAAATGACCCTAGCAGTACTAAAAGTCCCAGGCGAAACCAACACCGACGACTTGAGTCCTGCTAGCGAAGCCTTTACCCGTAGCGACATCCCCTTGCACGCCAATGCCATGCTTGTCAAACGCCAAGAAGGAAGCTTGGAAACCATCGAAGCACTCAAAGCCAAAGGCTACGAAGTGGCCTACGTGGGCGACGTAGTGGGCACAGGAAGTAGCCGAAAATCAGGCATCAACTCCATCCAGTGGCACATGGGCAAAGACATCCCCTGTGTTCCCAACAAGCGCACAGGCGGGGTGATTTTAGGCACGACCATTGCGCCTATTTTCTTCAACACCGCCGAAGATAGCGGCGCGCTTCCTATCGAAGTGGACGTCGATGGCATCGAAACGGGCGACATCATCGACGTTTACCCCTATGAGGGCAAAGTGGCCAAAGAGGGCAAAGTGATTTCCACCTTCAAACTTCTCCCCACAACTCTAGCAGACGAATACCGCGCGGGTGGGCGCATTTCACTCATTATCGGACGCGGCCTGACAGCAAAAGCAAGGGCGAGTCTAGGCATGGAGGCCGAATCCATTTTCGCTAAACCCGTCCAACCTGTGGCCGAAGAAGGCGCAGGATTTACTCAAGCCCAAAAGATGGTCGGGCGCGCGTGTGGCGTAGAAGGAGTGCGACCGGGCATGTATGTAGAACCACTAACCCTCACCGTAGGAAGCCAAGACACCACAGGCCCCATGACCCGCGATGAAATCAAAGAACTCGCCGCCCTTGGCTTTAGCGCGGATTTTGTGCTTCAAAGCTTTTGCCACACGGCGGCGTATCCTAAACCAAGCGACGTCAAACTTCAACACACCTTGCCCGATTTCATCCGAAACCGTAGCGGCGTGAGCCTCAAAGCAGGCGATGGCGTCATTCACTCCTGGCTCAACCGCATGGTACTTCCTGATAGTGTGGGTACAGGCGGCGACAGCCATACGCGCTTTCCTATTGGTATCTCTTTCCCCGCAGGTTCTGGCCTTGTGGCCTTTGCCGCAGTGACAGGTTCCATGCCTTTAAACATGCCCGAATCCGTTCTTGTGCGTTTTAAAGGCGAAATGAATCCAGGCATCACCTTGCGCGATTTGGTCAATGCTATTCCTTATTACGCTATCAAAATGGGGCTTTTAACTGTGCCTAAGAAAAACAAAAAGAACATTTTTGCCGGCACCGTGCTAGAAATCGAAGGTCTGCCTAAGCTCAAAGTTGAACAAGCCTTTGAGCTCTCCGATGCTTCAGCAGAACGCAGTGCAGCGGGATGTTCAGTGGCTTTAGACAAGGAACCCATCGCCGAATACTTAAAATCCAACATCACTCTCATCGAATCCATGCTCAAAGCGGGTTATGGCGACCCTGTAACCTTAGAGCGACGCGCCAAAAAAATGCAAGCGTGGCTTGAAAACCAAGAGCTTGTAGTAGCTGATAAAAATGCCCAGTACAAAGCCGTCATCGAAATCGACCTTGCGGACATCAAAGAGCCTATCCTAGCGTGCCCCAATGACCCCGATGACGTGGCCACCCTTTCTGAAATCTTGGCCGATGAAAAGCGTCCTAAGAAGATTGATGAAGTGTTCGTGGGCAGTTGTATGACCAACATCGGCCATTACCGCGCCCTTGGAGAAGTGCTTCAAGGCGAAGGCCAAGTGCCTACACGCCTGTGGATTGCTCCACCTACTAAAATGGACAAGCACCAACTCACGGAAGAGGGCTACTACGCACTCTTTGGACAAGCAGGGGCACGCATCGAAATCCCAGGGTGCAGCTTGTGCATGGGCAACCAAGCCCGCGTGGCCGATGGTGCGGTGGTGTTTTCCACTTCCACCCGCAACTTCGACAATCGCATGGGCGTAGGCGCGCAAGTGTACCTTGGAAGTGCCGAACTTGCCGCAGTGTGCGCCATCCTTGGGCGTTTGCCAAGCGTAGAAGAGTACATGTCTATCGTGCCACGCAAACTTGCGGGCAAAACTGAAAACGTGTACCGTTACTTGAACTTTAACCTCATTAAAGACTACGCGCTAGCAGACTAACGTTGACTGTTGGCCCACTGTGCTTATTCGTTCACAAGCACAGTGGGCCAATATCTTTTTACCCTCATCTTATTTGACATTTGGTACACTTTAGACAAAATTTCTAAAAGGAATACCCATGAAACGTATTGTTTTAGTCACAGGAGCCACGTCAGGATTTGGCTGGGAAATCGCCACAACTTTTGCTAAAGCAGGCGATGCGGTCATCGCCACTGGACGGCGTAAAGAGCGCTTGGAAGAGCTTAAAAACAGCCTTCCCGAAGCAGATATTTTTCCTTTGGTGATGGACGTTACATGTAAAGAAGAAGTGGCAAAGGCTATCGCCTCCTTGCCTGTAGCCTACCAAGCTGTTGATATTTTGGTCAACAACGCGGGTCTTGCCCTTGGTCTTGAAAAAGCGCCCGAAGCAAGTTTGGAAGATTGGGAGATCATGGTTGACACCAACATCAAAGGGGTGTTGTATGTCACCAAGGCAGTCATCAGTGGCATGAAAGAGCGCAAGCGCGGCTACATTTTCAACATCGGCTCCACCGCGGGCAACTGGCCCTATGAGGGGGGAAACGTCTACGGTGCCACCAAAGCGTTTGTGAAGCAATTTTCCTTAAACCTTCGCACCGACCTCAAAGGCACCAACATTCGCGTGACCAACATCGAACCTGGCTTTGCCAAAACAGACTTTTCCTTGGTGCGGTTTAAAGGCAACGAAACAAAAGCCGACGCTGTGTATAAAGACACCAAGCCCCTTGAAGCCGCAGACATTGCCAACGTCATTTTTACCTGCGCAAACTTCCCAGAACACGTCAACGTGAACTTTCTTGAAGTCATGTCCGTACGCCAAAGCTACGGTGGCTTGGTTGTGGAAAAAGACTAATTTGCAATTCGTAGAGATGTTTTATGTGCCCTGTGTTAGGATGAGTCAAATTTTTTCCAAGGAGTGAGTATGTGTCCTTTTAAAGCCAATGTTGGCGGTGTTGACCGCATCGCACGGATTGTTATCGGTGGGCTTATCATCGTTTGGGCGTTGTGGGCTCAAAGTTGGTTGGGCGTTATTGGTGCGGTGGTGTTACTTACGGGTGTGTTTCGCTTTTGTGGCGCCTACACGTTGTTCAAGTTTTCTACCGCAGATGATGATGCTGACAACTGCTCTAGCGGTAAAGGTTCGTGCTGCAAATAAGCCTTACATGTAAGGCTTATTTTACCCCTTCTTTAGCCCTTTTAACTTACAATTCCTCATGAATTACATCGGTTCCAAGGGGGCGCTTGCCCCCTTCATTCTCTCATCGGCCACACTGTTTGCAGGTACGTTGCACGACAAGACCGTGTGTGACCTTTTTGGTGGCACGGGCAGTGTGGCAGAAGCTTTTGGCCTTACATGTAAAGCCCTCATTGCCAATGACGTGGAACCTTACAGTGCGCTGTGGTTGCACCAACGCTTGTGTGGTGTGCAAACAGATGAAGCGTTGCTTGAACAGATGCGCCAGGCGTCGTGCGAGGGGATTGTGTGTGAGCATTTTTCCCCGCTAGGAGAGGCTAAAAGAGGATATTTTACCCCGCAAAACGCACGGAAAATCGACGGGGCTAGAGCGGTGATTGTGCACCATGAAAAACACTTAGCGCGCGCAAAGCTGCAAGCGTTGCTTGCTTCTTTATTGGATGGGGCTGACCGTGTAGCCAACACCACGTCTGTGTACGGAAGCTTTTTGAAGCACACCAAATTTACCGCCACCCAAGCCTTATCCTTGCGCGCTCTTCCTGCCACGCGCCTTACCAATGCGACGGTACATAACCGCGAAGGATTGGCACTTTTAGAAGAGGTTGAGGGCGACATTCTCTACCTCGACCCACCTTACAATCACCGTCAATACGGTTTAAACTACCATGTTTTAAACGCTATTGCCCGCAATGAAGCCCGTGACATCAAGGGCAAAAGCGGTTTTGGAAACTACTACCGTTCAAGGTGGTGCCAAAAGCGTGGCGTGGAAGAAGAGCTAAGGGCTACGTTAAAAACGGCGAAGTTTCGTTACATCCTCATGAGTTACAACGATGAAGGCCTATTGGGCACTGCGCGTATTCGTGAGATTTTTGAAGAGTTTGGACGCTATGATTGTGTCAGCCAAGCCCATCCGCGCCTTCGTACATCTAAAAAATCACCCAAAAAAGAGACCATTGAAACCCTTCACTTGCTCGAAAAAGAGAGCTAAAAGCTAGGTTACACTAAAGTGTCGCCATTATTTTAGCACCAAGGGTGGGGGCTTTACCCTAAAAACATTAATACAAAGAGAAAAGATGAAAGAATACATAAAACCCATTGCCATGGGACTTTTAGTGGTATTTGCCTGTTTGGGCTTGGGGCGGTTTGCCTTTGGGATGGTCTTGCCTTTGATGCAAGAAGAGCTTGGCATGAATGCCACCCAAGCAGGTCTAGTGGGCAGTGCCAATTTTCTAGGGTATTTTGCGGGGCTTTTTATCATCTCCAAAACCTACACGCGTTTTGGTCCTTCTTTGCTTGTCTCTTTGGCACTTTTTATGCAAGCGTTGAGCATGGTGCTCATGGCGTTTGTGCCGCACTATCTTTTGGCCGCGCTGTTTTTTAGTGTCACAGGGTTTTTTGGCGCGTTGGCAAACATCGGCATTATGACCTACATCGCGCAAGTGGTGCCTCCCAAGATGAAAGGGCGCGCTACGGGCATTGTGGTAGCAGGCATTGGTTTGGCGGTGATTTTTAGTAGCCTCATCGTGCCTACGTTTGAGAAATTTTTGCCTTACGCGTGGCGCATTAGCTGGGGGGTGTTTGCGCTAAGTATTGTGCTCATTGGCCTGTGGGCGCGCGGGGTCATGGCACGTTTTCCTGTGCAAGCCAACGCCCATCACGCCAAGGGCGACACGCTGTTGTTGCGTGACATCGTCCGTTCGCGTGCCTTTTGGCATACAGGCACGCTGTTTTTACTTTTTGGCACGACGGCTATCATGTTTATGACGTTTTTTGTGGCGGCGGTTTCAGACACCTATGGGGCAAGTACGCAGATTTCGGGTATTTTTTGGGCACTTTTAGGGGTTACGAGTCTCTTCTCCGGCCCTTTTTTTGGCGCGGTGAGCGATACCATCGGGCGGTACAAAACCTTGGCGATTTTGTTTGGACTGCAAGCGTTGGCCCACAGTTTGTTGGCCTTTGAAGTGCCTCTTGCTTGGGTGTTTCTCTCCGCAGGTGTGTTTGGGTTTTCCACGTGGGCGGTGCCTTCTATCATGGCGACGCTGAGCAGTGAGCTATTTGGGCTGAGCCATACTGCGCGCATCATGAGCCTCATCACGCTTTTTTTTGGGGTAGGGCAAATCGTCGGGCCGTTGCTTGCGGGCATCATCCGTGACGTAACAGGAAGCTACACCTTTGCTTTTGCTTGTTCAAGTTCTGTGCTTTTGGGCGCGCTTTTTCTCTCCCTTTACGCCCAACATTCTCAAAGGAGTGCTTCATGACGTGCGAACATTTTGGAACCTGTGGGAGTTGCACGCTCCATCATTTAGGCTACGAGGGGCAGTTGGAACACAAAACCCAAGAAGCCAAAGCGTTGTTCGCTCCTTTTGGTGGAGACGCACCTGAAGTGTTTGCGTCTAAGCAGACACATTACCGCAACCGCGCCGAGTTTCGCGTGTGGCACGAGGGTGAAGCGTTGGATTTTGCCATGAATAGCGTGGAGGGAGGCACGGTGCTCATCCAAACGTGTCCCAAGGCCGATGAAGCCATCAACGCGCTCTTACCTGCTCTTAAATCTGCCTTGCAAGCCACACCCATGCTAAGAGAAAAGCTTTTTGGTGTGGAGTTTTTGAGCGCGCGTGAGGAAATGTTAGTGACGCTTATTTACCACAAAAAGCTTGGTGATGCGTGGGAAGAGGCCGCAAAAGTGCTTGAAGAGGCTTTGCATGTAAGGCTTATTGGGCGTAGCCGTGGGGTAAAGAAAGTTTTGAGTGAAGGGTGGGTGGAGGATGCCTTACATGTAAAGGAAAAAACCTACCGATTTAAGCTACTTGAAGGGGCATTTTCACAGCCAAACCGCAGTGTCAACGAACAGATGATTGACTGGGTGCGCACTAAGCTCGACCCTTTTACATGTAAGGATTTGTTGGAGCTATATTGCGGGCATGGGAATTTTACCTTGCCTTTGAGCGCGCATTTTCGTTCCGTATTGGCCACGGAAATCTCCAAAGCGTCCATCAAAGCAGCCCTTGAAAACTGCACGCTTAATGACGTGTGCAACATCACTTTTGTGCGTATGAGTGCGGAGGAACTCACCAGTGCGTTAAATAAAGAACGGGAATTTGTGCGTTTAAGAGAGGTTGATTTGGACGGTTATGATTTTTCGCACCTGTTTGTGGACCCACCGCGCGCAGGGATGGATGAGAAAAGCTGTGCGTTTGCGGCGCAGTTTGAGCACATCATCTACATCTCCTGTAACCCGCACACCCTAGCGCGCGATTTGGAAGTGCTCTCGCAAACCCACAAGGTGGCCCACTTTGCACTGTTTGACCAGTTTCCTTACACCTATCACCTTGAAAGCGGAGTGGTGTTGGTTAAAAAGTAGCCGCCATGTCCAGGGGCGTAGCGACAGATTCGTAAAAACAAAAGGTATTTTTTCCTGATTTTTTGGCCTCGTACATGGCCAAATCGGCTTTTTTAATAAGGGTGCTGTACTCTTCTCCATCTTCTGGGTAAAAAGAGATGCCAATACTAGGCGTCACCCGAAGGGCGTGGTTTTGGATGGTGATTTTTTCTTCAAAAACCTTTAAGATGCGTCGTGCGATGAGCGCAGCTTCGGCTTCGGCTTTGATAAATCCTACTAAAATGACAAACTCATCCCCGCCAAAACGGGCAAGCACATCGATTTCTCTAAGGGTCTTTGCAATGCGCTTTCCCGCCTCCACTAGCACGCTGTCGCCCACATCGTGCCCAAGAGTGTCATTGATAGCCTTGAAATGGTCAAGGTCGATAAACATCACCCCAAACATAGAACCGTTGCGTTTAGAGAGTTTTGCCATAGACTCAAATTGTTCTTCAAAGTTGAGGCGATTGGCAAGCCCAGTGAGTTGATCGTGGCGCGCAAGATAACTGGCATGTTCTTGCATTTGAATCATCTCTTTGATGTCTGTTTGGATGGCGATGTAGCTGACGATTTCACCTTTTTCGTCCGTCACGGCCTTGATGGTCATCCACAACACCACTTCTTGGCCATTTTTGCGGCGATTGTGGATTTTGCCACGCCAAAGTTTGTGTTCAATAAGTTGCTGCCACATGCTCTCATAAAACAGCTTGTCGGCTTTTTTGGCACGCAGTATGGAAGGGTTTTTCCCTGCAACGTCTTCAAGGTTGTAACCGTACATAGTGACAAACGCGCGATTGACGGAGCGGATGCGGTTCTCACCATCGGTGATAACAATGGCTTCTTCGATGTGGTCAAACACCGCCGCAGACTCTTTAAGGCGTAAGGATTGCTCTATATAATTGGTGATGTCTAGTTTTATGGCAAGGTAATTGGTAAGTTTTCCGTCGATAAACACAGGCACAATGGAAGCTTTTTCATAGTAAATAGTCCCGTCTTTGCGCTTGTTGATAAACTCCCCTTGCCACCGTTCACCGCGGTCAAGTACGGCGTTCATTTGGGCGTAAAATGCAGGGTCGTGTTTGCCAGATTTTAAAATATTTGGGTTTTGCCCGAAGGCTTCTTTAAGGGTGTAGCCCGTAGTTTTTTGAAACACGTCATTGGCGTAAATAATGTGCCGGTTGGGGTCGGTGATGACGACGGTGTTATCGCTGTTTTCCACAGCATATTTAAAGGCTTGGAGTTCTCGCCTGAGAGTAAGAGAGCGTCGATATTTGGTGAGCGTCAAACCAAAAGCCAACAAAATACTACCAAGCACGCTACAGGTTAAGATAAAAAGATTTCCCATGCCCACGGCGGTGTACATGTAAAACAAAAAAGCGAAAGAAAGAAGTGTGGAGAGCGTGAGCAAGAAACAGGGGAGGTTGGCGTTATTGGATTTATTTTTCATGGCATCATACACCCCTGAAGTATTTATTTTTAGGCTATTATATAAAAATAGCCTAAAAATATTTCATTATTGTAACGCATTTAGTCTCAAAAGCAAACTCCTAAAGTAATGTCGCTCAAAGCCTTTTTGTGGTACCATCAGCACTTTTTACACCTTACATGTAAAGGAAGATACTATGCCAATACTGCACGAACCAAGCACCCAGCAACTGCGCGAACTTTTTGAATCCATTCATACCATTGCCATTGTGGGGCTCTCCCCTGATAGTTCCAAACCCTCCCATCAGGTGGCGGCGTATTTGCAAAAAGCAGGGTTTCGCATCATTCCCATTTACCCCAAAGAAGAGACGATTTTAGGCGAAAAAGTCTACCGAAGCTTGGAAGAAGTCGATATACCTATCGATATGGTCGATATGTTCCGAAAACCACAAGTTGCGGACATTTTAGTTGAACAACTCCAACACCGCAAAGAGGTCAAATGCCTCTGGCTTCAGCTAGACATTCGCAACGACAACGCTGCCCAAAAAGCTTCCCAAATGGGCCTTACTGTCGTCCAAGACCGCTGCACTAAAATCGAACACCAAAGGATTTTTCACCCATGATACCTCTAAGTCACATCATTCAAGCCAAACGTCGCATTAGCGCCATCGTTAACAAAACCCCTTTTTCAAAAGCACCTATTTTAAGCCAAATGGTGGGGGCAGATATTTACCTCAAAAAAGAAAACCTCCAACTCACAGGGGCGTACAAACTTCGTGGCGCGTATAATAAAATCGCTTCTTTGAGCGACGAAGAGCGTGCTAAAGGGGTCATCGCCGCAAGTGCGGGCAACCATGCTCAAGGAGTCGCTTATAGCGCCAAAACCTTTGGCATCAAAGCCATCATCGTCATGCCTGAAGCCACGCCACTGCTCAAAGTCACGGGCACTAAAGACTTGGGTGCGGAGGTTATCTTGCACGGGGACAACTACGACGAAGCGTACGCCTATGCGCGCCAATACTCCCAAGAACACGCCATCACGTTTATCCATCCTTTTGAAGATGACGCAGTGATTGCAGGGCAGGGTACCGTCGCTCTTGAGATGCTTGATGGGGTCAATGACCTTGACATCGTCGTGGTGCCCATCGGCGGTGGCGGGCTCATCAGCGGTGTGGGCTCGGCCATTAAACAGCTTGACCCTAAGATTAAAGTCATCGGCGTGACCGCTAAAGGTGCGCCTGCAATGTACGAGTCTTTTAAAGCCAAACGCGTTATCCACTCCAAAAGCGTGCGTAGTATTGCCGATGG
>JACUTV010000064.1 GCA_014859645.1 Campylobacterales bacterium | reverse complement strand
CTCGCGACCCCAACCTTGGCAAGGTTGTGCTCTACCACTGAGCTATTCCCGCAAAAATAAGAGTGAGATTCTAGCAAATCCACCCTTTTTTGTCAAGACAACGTGCCCTAGGGAAGTAAAACACATGAAACCTCGCACCCTGCGTCAATCTGTTTTTCTGTTACATCGCTCACCAGTACGGCATTGCTCTCCAAAAGGGGCGTGAGCATCCCTGAACCGTATTTGTTGTTGCGCGTTACAGTAAATTTGCCCGCTTCGTACCATCCAAGCACTAATTCATTGCGCCCACCCTTACATGTAAAGGAGATTGTATTGGTAGCGCGTAAGCGTGGTGGGGTGACGCTCTTCATACCAGCGAGTTTTTTTAACGCAGGTATTGCAAGTAAAAAAGCGTTCAAAAAAGCGGCCATGGGATTACCAGGCAGTGAAATCACAAGGGTTTTTCCCATGCGTCCCACCATCGTTGGGCGTCCAGGCTTGATGTTGATGCCATGAAATGTGGCCTCAAAGCCATTGGCCTCTAGTCCTGCACGCACAAAATCCGCCTCTCCCATGCTGATACCCCCACTAGAAATCACCATATCATACGTCCGCAAGGAAGCGATAAACCGCTTGGATTCCTCTAGCACATCGGGAATCACTCCCGAATAATCTGCCTCGAACCCTGCACTTTGAAGTAACGCCACAAGGGCATAAGAGTTGCAGTTATGAATCTCATCTTCCCCGCTTTGCTCCCACGGCTCTTTAAGCTCATCTCCTGTGGAGACGATGGCCACTTTAGGGCGCGTTACCACAGGCACATGGGTGATGCCCTGGGTGGCTAACATAGCAATGTGGGAAGGTGTTAAAGTCGTGTTGGCTTCCATGAGCACGCTACCAAAAGCTTGCTCTTCCCCTTTGTGGCGAAAAGCGTTGCCTTTTTTTACAGAAGGAGGCAGGGTAACATGGGTTGCATCGTAGCCCAAAGTGTCTTCAAAAGCGACGATGGTATCTGCATCTTCTGGTACTTTTGCCCCCGTCATAATCTTATAGCACTCCCCTTTTTCAAGCACGGGCGAAAGCACCATACCCGCATAAATAGTCGCTTTAATGCGTAGTTCTTCGGGGTGTCCTTCAAAGGAAAAAGCAAAACCATCAAGGGCGGCGTTGTTGTAAGAAGGAAGGTTTTTTTGACACACAATGGCCTTAGAGGTTGTGCGTCCAAGGGCGGAAGCTAGCGGCACAAAAGTGGTGTGTTCTAGGGGCGTTACCAAGGAGAGCAATACTTCCCTAGCTTCGTACAATCCTAATTCCATTGCCACGCTCCTTATTCGCTGAGTCGGGTGATTTTTGCACCCAATTTGGCCAGTTTGCCTTCAAGGTCTTCGTAGCCCCTGTCAAGGTGGTAGATGCGGTGAATCCGCGTGGTGCCTTGGGCCACAAGGGCCGCTAACACCAAGGCTGAACTTGCACGCAAGTCCGTTGCCATCACGTCTGCACCCGTCAAAGAACACTCGCCTTGTACCGTAGCACTGTGGCCTTTAAGGCGAATCTGCGCACCCATGCGGGTGAGTTCGCTCACGTGCATAAAACGGTTTTCAAACAGCCGCTCGTCAATCACGCTCGTGCCCTTAGCTTGGGTGGTAAGGGCCATGAACTGGGCTTGCATGTCCGTGGGAAAGCCTGGGTATTCAGTGGTTTCAATATCCACGCTTGTGATGGTTTTTGCGGGTGTGAGTGACAAAGTATCTTCGGTTTCACGTATGCCAAAACCCATTTTTAGGAGTTTGCGTGTTAGGGCACGCAAGTGGTCAGGGCGCACATGGGTGAGGGTGATAGGGCTGTTAGTGATAGCCCCTGCGCACAGATAGGTTCCCGCTTCAATGCGGTCAGGAATGACACGCACGTCGGGGAAAGACAGGAGAGCTTGGCCTGAGCCTTGGATGCGAAGTTCGTTGCTTCCTAAGCCCTCAATAGGCACGCCAGCGGCTATTAACACTTCGCACAATTGCACCACTTCAGGCTCTTGGGCTACGTTTACCAAGGTAGAAGTTCCGTGCGCCAAAGCGGCAGCCATGATGATATTTTCACTCCCTGTTACCGTGACTTTGTCAAATACGATAGTCGTGCCTTTTAGCCCTTCAAGTGCCGTAGCCACAACATATCCTTGCTTAATCTCAATCACTGCGCCCATTTGTTCAAGGGCTTTAAGGTGCAAATCAATGGGCCGCTGCCCGATAGCACAGCCTCCTGGAAGGGAAACTTCACACTGTCCAAAACGCGCCAACAACGGGCCTAAAGTTAAGATAGATGCGCGCATTTTACGCACGATGTCGTAGTTAGCACACGTGGAATTCACGGTCGAAGCGTCGATGATAGCTTGGTTATTTTCAAAGGTACACGAAGCACCCAAATGTTCCAAAAGTTTCATAAAGGTTTGTACGTCTGCCACGTTAGGGACATTGTCCAGTGTAACAGGTGTAGCACAAAGCAAGGTGGAAGCCAAAAGGGGAAGGGCGGCATTTTTTGCGCCAGAGATGGCGACTTCGCCGTGAAGTGGGTAACGTCCTTCGATTTGCAAATAGTACATGTAAATCCTCATATTTAATAGAGCTCCTACGGAGCTCTTGACACGTCTTTAAGGCAAAGCGCTAAAGACTACGTTAACACTAGTATGCTTGTGCCCAAAGCGCATGCATCTTCAGTGTTCTGCAAGAAGGCAAATCATCATTTTTGCGCCAGAAGTTCAAACAAAAGTTATTGTAGTACAAAGATGTTTAGAGGGAACTTTTTGGGGATTGTTGAAAGGCGTTAGTGTAATATTTTTGCTGTTTGTTAGGTTCTTTGTATTATCATAGGCCCATTTGAAGCAAAAAGGAGAAGGATGAACGGTGTTTCTTTGCTTATTGGCATCAACATTGTTTGCTTTTTTCTCCAAAGCGTTATTCCATACGCCCATGGATATTTTGGCCTCAATCGCTTGTTTATTGATGCTTTGTTTGTATGGCAACCCCTTACAAGCATGTTTATGCACGGCGGGCTGACCCATTTGGCCATGAATATGGTCGTTTTATTTCAGTTTGGTACCTTGTTAGAGCGCGCCCTTGGCACCAAGTCTTTTTTGTCGCTTTACCTTTTAGGCGGTATTGCAACCTCACTGCTGAGTTTTTTCTTTTTGTATTATTTGGGACTTGCTCACGTGTTAGTAGGGGCTTCGGGGGCTATTTCAGTACTGATAGGATGGATTGCTAGGCACGACCCCTTTAACCGCAAAGGCTTGGTCATTGCGCTCTTGCTCATCTCCTTTGCGCCTTTACTTTTGGGGATGAACATTGCGTGGTACGCGCACTTGTTTGGGTTTGGAGTAGGGTGGTTTTGGAGAAAACAACCATGAACGCGCCGCCGACACTGTGCTATCTTTATTTTGACACGACTACCCTAAGCGCCTTAGAAACAACGCCTTTGTTTGAAACAACCTCCCTATGCGCCTCTAACACAACTTCTTTTCCAAAAGCATGGGTGTATCTTGTCGAACTAGACACCCTTACCAAAAAAAAATTAGCACTCTTGGGGACGTTGGCCAAGCGTCACAAAACTGCTCACTTGTACCTCCTTGCCCCCAAGGAACTACAGCAGGTTATTTTGTACAAATACGCCTTACATGTAGGCGTCAAAGAAATCTTTTCTCCTTTTGCTACGGCCGAGGCCTTGCTTGAAGCGCTTGAAAAAATCCACCGACGTTTTTTGGCTGAACTCTCCCATAAACAATTTTGCGACCTAGGGTTCGCGCTCGAACAACGCATTCCTTTTGTGCACTACACCCACGAGAATCCTGTGTTTGTTAGCAGCGCTGCTAAAACCTTTTTGGGAGAGAATGTTCCTGCTTTGGAAGCGCCTCTTGCTGAACCTTTTCAACTTCTTTCTGATGCGAGTCATCAACCATGGGAAACTTTTTGCTACAGTTTTACCCAAGAAAACGACACATTTATGTTCTTTTTTCCCTATGAAAAACACGTTACACCCTCTCATATTGCGCGCCTGCATGCCAAAGATGAGGCTCTTGCGTGGCTCAAAACCCGTCTTGAAAAAAAAGAAAATGCGTTGCCTAGCTTTGTGACAGTCGCCATCGACAATGCCACAAGCCTTCGCAAAGAACGCATGGAGGTAGAATACACAGCGGCGGAACAACTTTTGAGGGAAAAGCTCTCTTGTTTATGCGCCAACTTGGCGTTATTTGCCCAGTGGGAAGAGGATGTATACCTTCTTGTTTTTGAAAACCATACCGCCGAAGCACTCAAAACTTGCATAGAATCCTTCTACACAAACTGCGAAGAGGAACCAAGTTTAGCCGCTTTTGTTTTTAGCGCCACCGTATGGCACAGGGTAAAAGAAGCGCCCGCATCTGCCATCGCCATGCTTGAATCCATGGCGCATAAGAGTCTTGAAAGTAAAGAAATTGCCGCTCTTGATATATGCATCTTGCCCTCTTGTGGAGAGTCTCTTAAAGAATTTCAACAGATTTTGCGCACATTTTATATCTTTATGGTGAACAAAACTCCAGTAAAACTCCAAAATATCTACAAAGGCTTATGTATTAATACTGCTTCGAAAATCATAAAAATCAAAGACAAAATGGTCTATTTTGAGTGCCAAACCCTCCAAGGGTACGCAGCCACTGAGTCAAAAAAAGTGGTTATTTTGAGTGCTGAACTTCCTTTTGACATCCACGGCAGTGTTAAATTTGTTAATTTTGAAGAAAAATACCTTATTGCGGACTCTTTTTATTTTCTCCCTGATAGTGCCAATAGCCGCGAATACACAAGGGTGCAACCAAGCTTTAGAAACCCTCTCTATCTCAAGCAAGGGCGTGTGCAAATTCAAGGAGATATCTTAGACGTTTCCTTGAAATCCATCGCTTTTTCCACCCGCCAAGCGGTCACATCACTGGTACAAAATCAAACCTGTGTTCTTACATGTAAGCTTCCAGATTCTTCTATGGAAGAAGGGTTTGTGGAAATCCGCGCCACAGGCAAAGTCGCCTCCCAACGCCCACTCACAGACACAAGCACAAAAATCGTGGTGCTTCTCACACTCAAAGACCCTTATGACGCCCATTTGCTCCGTTACATGTACATGCGTCAAAAAGAACTCATCAACGAACTCAAACAATTCACTAAAAATGGACAACGCTAATGCGCTTCTTGCTGCTTCTTTCCCTCTTTTTGTCGCTTCACGCCCACGCAACTTACGATAAAGAAATTCTTTTGCTGCAATCTTACAACAAGGGACTCAAGTGGACTGATGGCATCTCCAAGGGTGTCGAAACGGTCTTTCAAGACCACCCAGAGTACGAGATTACGACCGAATACATGGACAGTAAAAAAATCGACTCACCCGAGTATTTTCAAACAGTGTTAGAGCTTTACCGTAAAAAATTCGCTAACCGGCACTACGAAGCAGTGATTGTTGCGGATAATTTTGCCTTTGAATTCGCTCTTGAACACGGTGATATGCTTTTCCCCAATACACCCATCATCTTCTGTGGAGTAGAAAACTTTGACCCCGTGCAAATCCAAATCCACCAAGCAAGCTACAAAACAACAGGGGTGGTGGAGTACAAAGAGATAGACAAAAGTTTTGAACTCATCGCCTCTCTTGTTCCCAACCTCCAAAAAGTCTACATCATCAGCGACAAAGCCTACTCTTCAAGACGTATTAAAGAGCAGATTTTTGAAGCCAAAGAAAAATACAGCGACCGCTTTGAAATCATCTACGACAACGACATTTTACTGGAAACCCTGCCTGAAAAACTTGCAAACTTGCCCTTGCGTTCCGCCGTGCTTTTTACGAGTCTTTACCGTGATACCAATGAAATATATGTGCCATACTCCAAACTTAAAAACTTTTTTAGCACAACTGATTTGCCTATTTTTGCCCTCACCTCCATCCATCTTAACGAAGGAATTGTGGGAGGCATCATGGTCGACCCATTTGTGCAAGGAAGTGAGGCGGCGAAAAAGGTGCTCAAGATTTTTGAGGGCACTTCCGTCGCAGACATCCCCATTTCCACCCCTGAAGCCCAGCCCATGTTTGACATGGAAATGCTCATGAAGCACTCCTTACTTATCGAAGCTTTACCTAAAAACTCTTTGCTGGTCAATATGCCCATTGGCTTTTTTGAGCGCAATCGAGAGCTTGTCAATAGCGTTTTTACACTCTCGCCATTGTTGGTTTTTTTCACTATCGCCTTGTTGTTTGGGCTGTACAAAAAAACGGTTCTTGAAGAACAGCTCCGTGCTCAAAGTGAGCTAGATAGTGTCTTGCTAAACACCATCCAAAGCCCCATTTTTTGGCGCTCCCACGAAGGGGTTTTGCTAGGCTGTAACCGCGCGTTGTGTGCTCTTTTGAATAAGCCCAAAAAAGAACTCATCGGCCATCACATCACGCAAGTGATGCCTATTTTTTGTGAACATATTCGGGAAGAAGAGGGAGATTTTAAGACTGATATTGAGCTTTCTTATGTGGACATCGATGGTAAACAACGCGATTTGATGGTGCGCCGAAAACGCTTTGAGCGGGGCGTTGTCACCATCGTCACCGACGTGACGCAAAAACGGCAAATTGAACTCGAATACAAGCGCCACGAACAATTTGTCCTACAACGCTCCAAACAGTCTGAAGTGGGAGAAATGCTCGCGTCCATCGCGCACCAATGGAAAACGCCGCTCATCGAAATCTCCGCCATCGCCCAATCCTTGGTCTATGCGCGCAAAAAACACGCTATCAGCCAAGAAGAGGCCAAGGGTTTTTCCAATGACATCATGGAACAAGTTTCCTACATGACCCAAACCATCGATGATTTCCGCTCTTTCATCAAACCTTCTACCAAAGCAGTTGTTTTTAGCGTCAAAGATGCCGTAGAAGATATCTTAAAAATCCTCAGCCACACCCTAAAGTACAACTACATCACCACCACCTTTACATGTAAAGATGCCGACCTTGACCTAGACACTTACGGGTACCCCAACGAGTTCAAACAAACCCTGCTGAACATTATCAATAACGCCAAAGACGCCATCATCAAACAGCGTATCTTGGGTAAATCGGCCGAGGAAATCCGCATCTCCCTTTCCCAAACAGCCCACAACACGATTTTGAGCATCGAAGATGACGGGGGCGGGGTTGATCCTGAGAGTTTGCCCCACGTTTTTGACCCTTTTTACAGCACCAAAGAGCATGGGGATGGCTTTGGACTTTATATGGCTAAACTCATCATTGAAGACAAAATGCGTGGGCGTATTGTGGCAAGCAACACCGACACAGGTGCAAAAATCAGCATCTATCTTGCAAAAAATGCGTCAAATGGTTAAAATTGCTCCATGAAAATACTCCTCCTTGAAGACAACGAACGCTTAAGCGATTTAATCATCGAAGCGCTGGACCAATCCCGCTACCATGTAGTTGCCTTTAGTGATGGCAAACAGGCCCTTGAAGCCATCGATAATGGCTACGATTGCTTTATTCTTGACATTAATGTGCCAGGAATCGACGGCCTAACACTCCTTAAAGAGATTCGCTTTTTGGACAATCAAACTCCTGCCATTATCATCAGTGCCAACATTGAGCTTGAAACCATCAAAGAGGCCTACTGTGATGGGTGTGATGAATACCTCAAAAAGCCCTTCTACGTGGATGAGTTGGTCTTCAAGGTGGATAAATTATGCAAACCCATGCACACTAAATTGCGCTTTTCAGAAAGCATTCTTTTTGACACCCACACCCAGCTTTTGTATGAAAATGACGAAGAGATTAAACTGGCTAAAAAAGAGATTTTACTCCTTAATCTCATGGCAAAACACGTTGATAAAATCGTCACTTTTGAGATGATTGAATGTTATGTCTGGGAAGGAGAGCTTACCAGCCTTGAAAATGTGCGTGCGCTAGTCAAACGCTTGCGCAAAAAACTCCCTCCTGAAACGCTTCTCTCCCAAGGAGGCATGGGCTACAAACTGCGTTACATGTAAAAGGTGTTGCTGTAGATTTTTTAGACATACTCTTGCATCGCTTTTCATCCAATGAGGCTATAATGAGACCTTAAAATTGCCACAAAAAGGGTCCTCATGCGCTACCTTCAAGACCTAGAAACCCTGTGCCGCATCAACTCCTACACCAAAAATAAAACAGGCGTAGATGCAGTAGGGCAACACATGCAAGCGTGGCTTGTCTCTTTGGGATTTAAGGCAACCACCTTTCCCAGAGAAACTTTAGGAAATCACCTTTTGTTTCAAACTCCCCGTAAAGAGGGAGCAAAAATCTTGCTTTTGGGACACAACGACACCGTCTTTCCGCCAGAAACCTTTGAAACCTTTACCCAAGATGAGGCGTGGGTCTATGGCCCAGGCGTTTGTGACATGAAAGGCGGTAATATCGTCGCCCTTGAAGCCTTGCGGGAAACCCAAAAACGTTTTGGCACCCTTTACAATGTGGATTTTTTCCTCGTGAGCGACGAAGAAACGGGTAGCGATGACAGCAAAGCTTTAACCCTAGAGCTTGCCAAAAACTATGACTATTGCTTTGTCTTTGAAGCAGCGGGGAAAAATCTCGAAGTGGTCACAGGTAGAAAAGGCGTAGGAACGTACACCTTACATGTAAAAGGCAAAGCCGCCCACGCAGGAGTGCGCTACACCGAGGGCATTAATGCCAACTTGGAAGCCGCTTACAAACTCCAAGCCCTTACTGCCCTTACCAACTTGAAGGAGGGCACAACGGTGAACGTGGGCACTATTCAAGGAGGCATCGGCGCCAACACCATCAGCCCCTCTTGTGAGATGCTTGTAGAAATCCGCTTTGCCAATGAAAAAGAAAAACAGCGCTTGCTTAAGGCGCTAGAACAGATCACCAACCATGCTTTTGTGCCTGGCACAAGCGCTACATGTAAGGGTCTCATTCAACGCGACGTGATGGAACCAAATGAGCAACAAGCGGCGTTTATTCGCACCCTTGAAGCCCTTTGCGCGCACCCTATCCCTACCGAAAAACGCGGGGGCGTGAGTGATGCTAATCACGTGGCTTCTTGCGGTGTGGTGACATTGGACGGCATGGGGCCTTTTGGGGACGGAGACCATACGGTACACGAACGGGCGCTAAAATCAAGCTTTAACCAACGCATCACCATGATGAGTCAGATTCTCGCATGGCACCAAGAACATCAGGAGTTCAAATGAAAACGCGTACGATTGGCATGTGGCTTTACCAAAACAGCGGCGGCGAAGCCATCCAAAAAAAATTGGTCAAACAGCTCAAAGAACGGGGAATCGAAACTATCACAGGTCTCAATCTGCGCAACGCTGTTGCAAAAAACGGCACCATTTACTGTAACAGCGATAACGGCAAAGGAAAAGCGGTCAAAATGAACAAACTTGACCTCTTTTTTTCCTATAATGCAGGAGAACAAACCCAATATCAAATGTTTCTCTACAAAGCGCTCAATCGCATCATGCCCACTATCAACAATTACGAAGCCTTTGAACTCACTGAAGACAAATTTCAAACCTCTTTTTTGCTACGCAATCACGGGGTTTTGACCGCTGATTATAGGCTTTGTCATCGCGATGATGGACGTTTTTTGTCAAAAATTCTCAAAAAGTGGGATAAGATGGTCTACAAACCCACCGATGGTTGGGGCGGAGTAGGGCTTACAAAAATCGAAAATGAAGCCAGTTTAGACATGCTGATGCCCTTTTTAAATCAAATGGATTTACGCTTTTTTTACGTGGAAAAGTTTATTGATTACGACAGGACCGATTACCGCGTGGATATTGTAGACAATACCTATGTGGGATGCTACGGGCGAAAAGCGGGTGGGAGCGATTGGCGCACCAATATTAGTAGTGGCGGGAGCGTCTTTTTGCGCGAACCTGAACCTGCCGTAATCGAACTGGCACTAAAAGCCGCTAAAATTACGGGGCTTGAAATTGCGGGTGTAGATATTATCTATGACCGCAAAAAAGAAGAGTACGTGGTGTTAGAAGTCAATGGCATTCCCGCTTTTGCTACGCCTGAGCAAGAAAAGGTAGGCTTGGATTTTAACGGCAAAAAAATCGAACTTCTTGTTGAGCTAATCGACAAAAAAACACAACACTAGGAAAACGCATGGGACGCAACAGCAAATTACCAACGCTTGGGCTTTTGTATTTGGATTATGTTTTACAGTTTTTTGATACCTCTAACTTCAAAGGTTGGCCTGAGAAAATCGAAAAAGTCACGTACCATTGGGGGAACGACAAAGAGCGCCTCATTGAAGAGATTAAACGCAAAAAAATTGACGTGCTCATCGGCAACATCCCCGCTACGGCTTACGAAACCTTTCGTGACATTAGTCTAGCCCTGCCTCATGTGTGGTTTGTGCCTTCCTTGGATACGCAGTTTTCCAACAAGTCCAAAGAAAATGTCACGCGCTTTGCGTGGAAATACAAGATTCCCGTGCCCAAAACCCGCATTTTTTACAACCCCCAAGAGGGCGAAGCGTTTTTGAAAAAAACCCACTACCCCAAAATCATCAAAAAATCCTACGGCCCTTCTAATTACGGCGGGTATTTTGTCCACAAAGTGGACAGTTTTGACGAGGCAATGCACCTTTTAAAAACCAAAAAATACTACCCTATGTACATCCAAGATTTCATCCCCATGGAAGCAGACATTCGGGTGATGCTCATCGGGCACAAGCCCGTGTGTGCCTTTTGGCGCCGTCCACCCGAAGGAAAATGGCTCACCAACACTTCCCAAGGCGGCACGATGGACTACCACGACGTGCCCAAAAAAGTCCTTGATTTAGCCGTGCGCGTGAGTAAAGCGGCCAAAGCAGAGTACTGGGCGTGCGATATTGCCTATGGCAAAGACGGTAAAGTGCGCATCCTTGAGTGTGCCACGGCTTTTGCCGCCTTCCCTTACATCCGCGATTGGATTGGGCAGTATTTGATGTGGAAATTTAGCAAAGGGCGTTTCCCTAAACCTCACATCCCTGTGTACAACTGGGAAGAGTTGAGCAAAATCAACAAGTCCTTGTTGCGCACCATGCGCCACATTACCTTTGGTGCTTACAGTCCTAGTTATGATGGAGAATATTTTGGTCAACAGAAAAAAGCGTTGGTAGACGGGGAGTATTTTTTGCATGCCCTTGATTCTTTCTACACGATGGAGGATACCCCCGAAACAGGAACCAGCGAATGGCCAAGCGACGTGTGGAATTACCAAGGTAAATTTGCCCTCAAAACCGTGCGTTCTGTGGAAGTTGTTTCCGTATCTAGCCCAACCAAGCGAAGCGATGAAACCCAAGAATCGCCCCTTCAAATGGAAAAAATACTGAGTAAAAAAGCTCTCAAAAAATTATTAACCTCCATTAAAGGGGTAGGGGAGAAAAAATTTAACCGTATTTTTGAAACGTACGGTAGCCCCGAAGCAGTGGCGGAAGCCTTCAACCAAGGCAGTCTTTCTTTGAGCGAAATCAAAGGAATGACCCCTAAAATACAAAAGAAAATTCTTGCCCGCTGGGAAGAATCGCAGCAGAAAGGCTAGCCCGATTTAATGAAAAAACAGTACAAATCTTATGAACAAACTTGTGAATTTTTAAAGGAGTGTGTGCGACGCCATCCTAGTTTAATCTCCATCGAATCCCTTGGGAAAACATGGGAAAACCGTGACATTTTACTGGCCAAAGTAACCTTACATGTAGAGCATGCGGATTTAAAACCCGCTTTGCTTTACACGGGCACCATTCACGCAAGAGAGTGGATAGGCAACGAACTGGGGGTGAGCTTTATTGAGTATTTATTAGGCCACTACGACACCAATCCCATGGTCTTAGAAGTACTCACGAAAAACACGCTCTACATCGTACCCTGTCTTAATCCCGACGGTTTTGAATACAGCCGAAAACACTTCTCCTTTTGGCGTAAAAACCGCCGCAACAATGGAGACGGTACCTTTGGGGTAGATTTGAACCGCAATTTTAGCGTGGGGTTTCAAAAAGTCTCCGACACTTCTTCTAACGTCTACAGCGGTCCTGCGCCCTTTTCGGAGCCTGAAACGCAGGCCATCAAAGCCTTTGTAGATGCCCATGAAAACATCGCCATCGCCCTTGATTATCACTCTCAGGGTAATGTCTTTTTTCCTGCCCACAAGTTCAACCACGAAGCCGAAATCGAAGGCACAGATTTAAACACCCTGTGCGCCAACATGAACTACCACATCCGCAAAGCAACGGGGCGCAAATACGGCATTCACCGAGGGAAGCCGCCTAAAAAACTCATTAGCGGAAGCGGGAGAGAGTATTATTATAGCAAAGGCATCATCGCTACGGTGGTGGAAGTAGGCACGCGAAATATTCCCGATTTTATGCAAAACATGCGTGAGAGCATTCACGAAAATATCCCCGCACTCCTTTATGCACTTAGCGAGACGCACAATTATTCCATCAACGCGCCAAGACGGCCTGAAAATTTTCTCCTTCAACATAAAACCTCCCAAGAAGTCACTTTAGCATGGGAGTACCCTTGTAAAAAAGACATCTATTTTCAACTTTTTCGCAACACGGAAAACAAAGAAGCCTGTAACGACACCTCTCTTGTCGGGGTGACTAAAAACCACCATTTTACAGATATTGAACTCTCCAGTGGGACGAATTATTTTTATTATATTCGCGCAGTAGACAACATCACGGGCGTTAAGTCGGCTTTTGCGCCAAAAATGCGGGTGCAAACCATGCTAGACTCCACAGAATTTCACCGCACCATCTTTCCAAACCCACTTGATGTGGGCTACACGGCCGAATTTACCAAAGAACAAAACCGCGCCCACTTTGGACGCAATTCTCTTTTTATTGGGGTTAACGAAACCAAGGGGATTAGCTATGGGGTGATTGATTTCAAGCTTGACACCTTGCCGCAAAACGCCATCATCAAAGAAGCGTACCTCTCTCTTTATCCGCTCAATCGCGTCAACGCCAAGATAGAAAAATTTGGCGAGTGGTCGGTCTCGTTTATCGACCGCCAAAGCGTTGGAGACATCACTGATTTTGACCACAT
>JACUTV010000063.1 GCA_014859645.1 Campylobacterales bacterium | reverse complement strand
TCAAAAGCAGATTTTATCAGCTTAGTGTTGGTCTGGATAATGGGGAGGGGGACAGGGGACAATTTGCCAAGCAAGCCTTACATGTAAAGCTCTTTTAAACACCCTAGTGCGGCTTCTTTTTTTTCATACGGGACGAAAATATAGTCGTGGTAGTAGCCCGCGACGACGTTGGCGCTGATGTCTTGGTGGGCGAGAGCGGTGGAGACGGCGGCGGTGAGGCCGACGGCTTCGAGGCTTGAGTGTACGTCGAGGCGAATGCACGCAAAAACGCCCTCATATAAAAGCCCGTGGGCAAGGGAGCGTTCTAGGATGAGCGTGGTGCCCTCATGCTCTTCAAACACCATGCGAGCTTTTGCTTTGAGGGCTTGGGGCGGACCCTGTTGAGTGCAAAACACGTACGCGCCCTCTTCAAGCACGGGCGAAAGGGCAGAGAGTAACTTTTGCAACTCTTTTTCACCACTCATTATTTCAACTTTCGCGCCATGCCCTCTTTGACCACGTCGTCAAAATTATCGAGGTAGTCAAGGTAGGCGATGAGGTATTTGCGTGTGAGGCCAAAGTGGTCTTTGGCGTTTTTTACATCCACAAACCCTTCGTTTTTCATGATTTCCCGTAGACGCGTCATCATGCTAGTGAGTGCTTCGGTGGTGACAAAAAGGTTGTGGGCTAGGCGCACTACTTTGCGCGCAGTGGTGAGGCGTTTGAGGGCGTCATCGCCTGTTTTGCGGTCGATGTCTAGGGCGTCGTAGATGTTATAAGGTGCCTCGGGAGACGCACCCGCTTCTTTTAAGATGGCAAACATTTTGCCCTCCACGTGGGCGTCGATGTCTTCGATGTTCACACCCGCTTTGACATACACGCCGCCTTTTTGTTCGATGAGTCCGCGCTCACACAGGCCGTCTAAGGCTTTTTGGGCGATGCCCACACTGGCCCAGACCAGTTTAAGGGAGATAGACGTGGCAGAAAGCAAGGCGTAGGGGTTTTTGGCGTAGATTTTCTCCACCATCTCTTCGAGTTCTTGGAGGGCAAAAAACGGGTAAATGACCAACCCTTTTTCATCCACAAAGATTTCCTTGGGCATGCCCTCGGTGATGGCTAGTGCCTCTTGGTGAGAAAGCCCAAAACGCTGATAGGCTGAGATGAGCCCAAATCCGTGTTTGTGTACTTGGCTAAGTAGCATAAACGCCATGGGCAAATCTTTGCGGCGCAAGGCTTCAAGCAAGGGGATTTTCACACGCTTTTTGATGGGGTCGTTGATGGCGTTGATGACCCGCCCGCCCGCGATGGTGTGGCCTGATTGGGAGAAGACAAAGGGCTCTTCAAAGGTCAAAAAAAGCGGTTCTTTGAACTGCACTTTGGAAAACCCCTGAGCAAGTTCTACTTCGCCCTCGTAGTGGAGCACCGTGGCTTCGACTTGTTTAGCCCCTGCGTGAAAGGTGACTTTGGTGTTGTGTGCAAGCGTGCGTCCATCCAGACATTCTACCCACACATCCGCTACGTCAAAGCCCCGCACGTAGCCTTTTTGGGTTAAAAGTGTCCCTTTTTTGATGTCATGATGAGAGAGTGCGCCCAGATTTACCGCGGCCCGCTCGCCGACTTTGGCCACGTCCACGTCTTCGCCATGCACTTGCAAGTTACGCACGGTCGCCTCTTTAGCAAGCTCACAGACCCATACTTTTTTGCCTACTTCTAGTTGGCCTTCAAGGACTGTTCCGGTGACGACCGTGCCGATGCCTTTGAGGGAAAAAGAGCGGTCCACGTAGTAGCGAAAGACGCCGCGGTCTGGGCGTTTGGCGGAAGGCAAATCTAGCAGGGTTTGGCGAAGGGTATCAATGGTGTGAGGTTGATGAATGCTTGTTGGCAAAAGATGGCTTACATGTAAGTGTTTGTAGGCGTTTAAATGGTCGCGTACAAGGAGGAGTTGGTTTTCAAGTTCGCCAGGACTCACGAGGTCGCATTTGGTCAGGGCAATGAGGCAATGCTTTACATGTAAGAGGTTCAAAATCTGCAAATGTTCTACCGTTTGGGGCTTGATGCCCTCACGCGCGTCAATGGCCACGAGTGCCGCGTCAAATCCAAACGCCCCTGAAATCATCGTTTTGACCAGTTTTTCATGGCCTGGTACGTCGATAAAAGCGATGTTGGTGTCGCCCTCTTTGAGGTTGGAAAAACTTAGATCAATGGTAATCCCACGGCGTTTTTCTTCTTCGGTTTGGTCGCCTTCAAACCCCGTGAGGGCTTTGATGAGTGCTGTTTTACCGTGGTCAACGTGACCCGCGGTGCCAATAACTAACTGCTTCATGAATCCAATACCTTTTTACAAATCTCCACAAGGGGTTTTTCGTCCTCTTTAAGCAAGGCGCGAAGGTCGAGCAAAAAGCGGTCACGCTCAATGCGTCCGATGACGTGCCTTTCTCTAAAACGTCGCTCTAGTGCCGTGGCATCACCCTTTACATGTAAGGCCACGGTAGGGATGGGACGGTTTGGCATGGTGCCTCCGCCCACGTAGGTTTGGGAATGCACCACGTCGCATTTTTCCGCGCCAATCTGACGGCGCAGTTTTTTGGCGAGAACTTCCAAACTGGCTTCATCGCGCAAAAGCAAATCAAGGGTGGGGATGAGGTGGGTTTCGCCCCCAAGGTAGGCTTTGACGGTTTCTTCTAAAAGGCACAACGTGAGTTTGTCCACCCGAAGCATCCGCAAGAGTTGGTTTTTTTTGAGACGGTCGATGAGGGCTTTTTTGCCCACGATGATGCCCGCTTGTACTCCGCCAAAGAGTTTGTCGCCACTAAAGCTCACCAGTGAGGGGTTGTGAACAAGAAGCTTGGGCAAGCTAGGTTCTGCGTGGTTTAAGCCATAGGGCAAGTCTGCTAAGTACGCACTGCCTAGGTCGTAGTAGTCTAATACCCCTTTTTCCTTGGCGAGTCCAATGAGCTCTTCCAAGCTGGCCTCTTCGCTAAAGCCTTCGATGCTAAAGTTGGAGCGGTGGACTTTCATGAGCATGGCGGTGTGTTCACTTAGGGCGTTGGTGTAGTCGCCCAGGCGGGTTTTGTTGGTCGCGCCCACTTCCACGAGGGTGGTGCCGCTGTTACTCATGACTTCAGGAACGCGAAAACTTCCCCCAATCTCTACCAGTTCGCCCCGTGAAACGATGGTTTCCTTGCCTTTGGCAAAGGTGTTGAGGATGAGAAAAACCGCTGAGGCGTTGTTGTTGACCACGAGCACATCTTCCACGCCCAAGAGTTCGCGCAAATGGCGGCTTACGTGGGCGTAACGCTCACCCCGTCGGCCTTTTTGTACGTCGTATTCGAGGTTGGTGTAGTGGGTCAAAGCGGCGGTTGCGCGCGCTAAGAGCACAGGACTAAGGCAGCTGCGTCCAAGGTTGGTGTGGACGATGACGCCCGTGGCGTTCACAAGAGGCACGAGGGAGGGCGAAAGGCTCTCTTCCATGCGCGCGCAAATCTCTTGGACAAGGGCGTTTTCATCGACATGGGCCACTGTGCCCTCTTGAATGCCTTGGCGCAAGGCTTCCACGGCGGCTTTGACTTTGGGAGCTAGACGGGCGGGATGAAAGGAGCTAAAAGCCTCGTGGGTCATGAGCTTGTCAATCTTGGGAAGGGAACGAAGTAAACTCATGCGACGGCCTCCGGGACGGGAAGTTTGGACTCGTCAAAGCGGTATTTGCCGTTTTGGACTTTGGTGAGGATGCCAAGGTCTGAGAGTTGTTTGAAGAGCTTAATAACGGTGGGTTTGCTCACGTCTACGCGCTCCATGATGTCCGTGTAAGAGTAGTTAAGCACATTGTCATCGTCGAGATTTTTGATGATGAAGCGGATGAGGTCTACTTGTTTGCCGTCTGTCACCGCGGAGATAGTTTTGATGATGTTATAGGAGCGGTGAATTTCGTGAGATTGGATTTTAGGGAGCAACACGTCGTGCAGGGAGTTTAGAAGCTCTTTGATGTTGATGGGCTTGACGATGTAGTTTTCCACTTTGAGTTTGATGGCATCAAGCAAATACTCCGTGTCGGTGTACGCGGTGGTAAGGATGGCGGGGGTGTCGTAGCCTTTGGCTTTGAGGTCTTGCAAAAACTCGATGCCGTTGCCGTGTTTGAGTAAGATGTCCGAGACAATCACGTCTACTTTTTTGGTTCGGATAATCTCCATCGCCTCCTGACAGGTTTGCACGGCATAAATGTGATGCACAAAGTCCACAAGCACATCGGTGGTGTGTTTAAGGAGGTCGATTTCATCTTCAAGGTAGAGAATATTAAAACGCCCGAGGCATTCAAAATCACGACGGTTCATGGGATTCCTTTTTGTGGCGTGGGATGTGGATGGTAAACATGGCGCACCGGTAGAGGGTTTTTGTGCCCATTTTGTGGTAAATGTTCTTACATGTAATGCTTCCTTGCATGTGCTCTTCAACAATCTGTTTGGACATGTACAGCCCAATCCCCGTGCCTACGCTTTGGTGTTTGGTGGTGAAGTAGGGGTCAAAGATGCGCGGCAAGATTTTTTCCTCTACCCCGCCTGCGTTGTCGATGACGCTGATTTGGTGTTCTGCGGGAGTGGATTTGACGTAGATGTGGATTTTTTTTGGGTCAGTTTTGCTTGAAAGGGCGTCTTTGGCGTTGTTGATGAGGTTTAAAAAGACGTGGCTAAGTTCGTTTTTAAAGCCAAAAATTCGCACACTTCCTGTGATAAATAACTCCAACTCCACCCCTTCTTTTTCAAGCAAGTAATGGGAAAGGTCGATGGCTTTTTGGATGGATTCTTGGAGGTCAAACCCGCGTTTGCTTTTGTTGGGGTTGAAAAAGGTGCGAAAATCATCTAGTGTTTCAGACATGCCATTGGCCAATACGTGCGCGTCTTTGACACGCTCTTCGATAAATGCTTCCGTGAGTTTGCCCGCCATGTGTTTGGTTTCAAAACTTTGGATGATCATGGTCAGTGCCCCTAGGGGTTGGCGCCACTGGTGGGCGATGTTTTGTAGCATCTCCCCAAGGCTTGCCATGCGGGATTGTTGGAACATGATTTGGTCTTTTTTGCGGTTAAGGTCCACCTCTTTAGCCACGCGCTTTTCAAGAGAAGTGTTGAGGTGCTGCAAGGCTTTGGTTTTGTCATCCACTTTGGCTTCAAGGGTGGCGTTGAGGTTTTTGAAATGGTTGATGAGTAAAACCGAGACCAAAATACTCAAGCTAAAGACAAATCCGATGAGTAAAACGAGCATAAAAATACTGGTTTGAAAGATGCGTTCGGTGCGGATTTTTTCGTTAATAGCCTCTTTGAGATGAGAAGTGATGAGGCTAGAGATGTAAATGCTCAGGGCGTTTATCTCCAAAAACGTTTCTTGGGTGAGGGCACTAGCAAGCGGGTGGTCTTGGGCATGGTAGAGTGCTAAAACCTCTTTGGTGCGCATGTTGATGGTGTCCATTTTTGTTTGCACTTTGGTGGTAATGCCTTCTTGGTACAAGCTTTTGGGCGGAGGGTCTTTGACAAACAAGAAAAAGTTAAGCCAAGCACTGGCAAAACGGGTAACGCCGCTTACTTCGTGGTTAAGGGAAGCGTGGTAGTTGGCCCATTGTTCATCCACAATCTGCTTGGCAAGTTCGATAACTTCGGTGGCATTGCCAAGGCTGATTTGCCCAAGTTGCAGGTCGTACAAGGTGTCGTGAATGTTGACCGCATACAAGTCTTTGATCTCTTCGATTTCCACCAACGGCAGGGTGCGGCGCTGAAAAAGGGTCTCGTAGTCAAACTTCAGGGCAAAAATAGAGATGAACATCAAAAACCCAATGCTCATCATCCCTCCTGCAATAATCACAATCAAAAGGCGCGTTTTAACAGAAAAGGTGATGCGGTCCAAAAAAGCATTAAAGGTAGTAAACAGGCTCATCAGAAACTCTTTTGATGGACGATGTGAAATTTGCCGTTTTCATACACAGAAAGGTACACGCTCGTGTGCATGTAGAGATGATTAAAGCGCATCCCTACGCCGCCTAAATCCACATAGGTGTGGTTATTGAGGGTGGAAAGTAGCTTGTTTCTTGTGAGGGGCTCATCCACGCGTTTGAGGGCATAAGTAAGGGCTTTGGCGGCTAAAAATGTTTCAAAAGAGACGAGAGAGGGTTTCGCCAAAGGCGCATAGCGTTCAAGCAGTTGGTTGTACTCAAAAGCAACCTCAGACGCGCTTGGGTCATAGGAAGGCACCACTTGAGAAAAAAGAATGTTTTGCGTACTGCCTCCAAGTTCTGCTACCAAAGCATCGGCATTGACAAAGGAGATGGGGCAAAAAATGACTGAATTCAAGCCGTGCTCTTTGGCTTGTTCGATGAAGTGCGCGCTGGGTTTGTACGCACCTACCACGATGATGGCTTGGGGGTTGGAAGATTGAATCTCATGCAAGGCGTGGCGGATGGAAAGGGTGTTACGCTTGTAGGTTCCTTCCCCTGCCAAAGAAAGGCCAAGGGAGGTTAGCGCGTTGACTGTGGCGATGTACCCTTCTTCGCCAAACACATCGTTTTGGTAAAAGACCGCAAAGCGCGTTAAGCCTTGGGAAACGTGCAAGTGCTCCACAAGGGCGGTGATTTCTTCTTGGTAGCTTGTGCGAAAGTTGACAATATTGGGCGCGTTAGCGTCGCGTAAAAAACTCGCTCCTGTGTAGGAGGCAACAAGGGGCACTTTAGTGAGCATGATTTCGGGCAAGATTTTTTTAATAGTAGGCGTACCTACAAAGCCAAACAGCGCAAAGGCTTGGTCATCGTGGAGGAGTTTTTGCAGGTTGTGGGCCGTGTTTTGGGGTTCGTATTTGTCATCGTAATAAACAAAATGAATCTTTCGCCCCTTGATGCCCCCTGTGGCATTGATGTGGTCAAACCAGGCGTTAGCACCCACCACCACTTCGTTGCCAAGCTCTTTGTTGATGCCTGTAATGGGGAGAGAAGCACCTAAAATAATGGGGCCGTTTTTAGGTTGAACGGACCAATAAACTAGACCGCCAAGGCCTACAAAGGTGAAGAAAAATAAAAGTCTTAGGAAAGTGTGGTTTACCATGTGCTTTACAACCTGTAAATCTGCATTAACGGGGATTATAACACGGGTAAACTTCAATGAATCTAACGTAATACTGGGCTTAAATAAGACACTTTTACTCCCCTTAAGAGACTCTTAATCTCCTAACTAATACAATTCGGTAAACAGTTATTGACCAAAAGGATGCGGAGCATGCTGGTAAAAGAGTACGTCTATTATGACCATTTAAACCTAGAGATTCCCCTTCAAGACCACATTGAAGTGGTTAAAACCCCTTTCTTAGCAGAGCAATGCCTCATCACCAATCACCCTGATGTTCCTTCTCACTTGATTGCGCCTGAGATTGATTTCTACCTTAAAAATTCCGAAGATACGTTGTTGGACAAGGCACTCAATGTTTCGACGCTTTTTGAAGCGCGCGCCTTGTGTTACGATTTTTCCCAAGATTCGGACTACACCCAAGAGGTTGGAAGAAACATTGTGCTCGTGGGCGACGAAGAGATGTTGGGCGGATTGAAACAAGCATTGAAGGCTAAAGAGTTCGCTGTATTAATAGTACATCCTAGTGAAGTTGCTATGATTGAGGGCCATTTGGGTGCCTTACATGTAACCCTTCGCCAAGGGGATGAACTGCATGAAGTGGACGCTGACCAGATGGTGTGGTTTGAGGCGCCTGAGTTTGCCTTGCGCCAAAGCGGTGTGTTGGATCCTGAAAAAAACGACATTGCCAAGATTGTCGAAGCCATCGAAGCCAAAACAGGCACCCATGCGTACAAAAACTTCATCACCTATGACCCGTCCATTTGCCAGTACCACGAACGCCGCGAAGAGATTTGTGGCAAGTGCGCCGAAGTGTGCCCGACCGTGGCCATTGTCAAACTTGATGACACCAAGCATTTAAAATTTTCTCACATCGACTGCCACGGCTGTGGTGGCTGTATTAGCGTGTGCCCTAGCGGTGCCGTCGAATACGCCCAAATGCCCCGCCGTGCGTTTTATGAGATTGCTAAACTCTACCAAGATAAGACGGCCTTGATTGTCCCTCGAAAGATGTCCCTTGAAGGTTTACATGTAAGCCTTCCAACGGGCGTGTTGCCTTTAGCTATCGAAGGCGAAAAGTTTTTGCACGAAGCCCATGTGTTGACCTTGTTACAAGAAAGCGGAAGTGCGGTGGTGTTTTACACAGACTTTATGTCTAAAGGCACGGGCGATGTGATTTCCATCCTCAACCAAGCGTACGAGAAAATGTACGGCACCAAAGCCGTTCACGTGGCCATGAACGAAGCCGAATTGGCCGAAGCTCTTCAAAACGTTGGCCCCGTTGAAGGCACGCGCCATGGCATCCAAGAAGAGGGCCTGCGCAAACGCGAAATCTTTTCCGCGCGTTTGGCTTGGGCGGTGGGTGAGAAGGATTATGGCACTATTCAAGCGGGCGAACACGTGCGCTATGGCACCATTAACATCAACGAAGACGCCTGTACCTTGTGCCTTAGCTGTGTGGGAGCCTGTAACGTGCGCGCACTTACAGCACATCCTGAAGACAACAGCCTGCGCTTTGACGCGTCTATTTGTACCTCCTGTGGGTATTGCGAAGCGACCTGTCCTGAGAAAGAGTGCTTAAGCATGGAGCGGGGCGAAATCGTCCTTAATAAGCAGTGGTTTGGCCAACGCATCATGGCAAAAGATACGCTTTTTGAGTGCGTAAACTGTGGCAAACCTTTTGCGACAAGCAAAGCGGTGAGCCGCATCGCAAGCCTTATGGCGCCAATTTTTGCGGGCAATGATGCCAAGATCAAAAGCTTGTATTGTTGTGCGGACTGCAAACCAAAGATGATGTTTGAGGATTATTTGAAAGATAAAGAAAAGGCGATGCTGTGAAAGACAAGGAAATTCATTTAGCGCGAGCGGCCTATTATGGCTGGCTTGCGGTGTTGTTTGGGTATATCAAGGAAGAAAATACGTTGGGATCGGTGGTGGAGAATCTAGAAATATTTGCCACGAACCCTTTGGAGGAAAAAAGCAAAGACGCCATCGATGCCATGCGGGTGTTTTTGAAAACAAAAGGAAACAAAGGACTCAAAGAAGAGAGCGATTTGGTCTTTTACAGTTTTGATACCTCGATGATTCCCATGAGCGCTTCGTATTATGATGAGCAACGGGATGATGGGAAAAAGCGGCTAGATACCATTGAGATTTTACTCGAATCACCTTTTAGGCGTGATACCTTTACATGTAAAGACTCGGAAGACCATATTGCGTTGTTGTTTCAACTCATGAGCATGTTAGTGTTGCACGGCGTTGAACAAGAAGAGGTAAAAAGCCTAGAACTTGCAGAGAAGCTTTTTGAGACCATCTTAAATCCTTTTATCGACACCTTTATTGCGTTAGTATTTACCCACGAAGCGACAGATTTTTACAAACACGTGGCAGTGGTGCTACAAGGCCTTGTGGAGTTTGAACGTTTTTATCTTCAAGTCGCAGCGCCCAAATATGAAGAAGTGTTGCCCCATATTATGGCGCTAGAACAAAAGGACAGAAAACCTTTTTCTCAAAAAGCCAGGCGAAATCCTGATGAAATTACGCTCTAGAAAGTAGCCCTTTTTTTATCCCTATGAATATGCTAAATTTGCAGATTCATAGGGGCCTTGAACCTGGGTTGTGAATGTGGTGTTTTCTAAAATATGCAAATTTTGCAGATTAACTCTTGAAGGTAAACAGTGGTTTATCTTCAAGACTCTTTGAATCAAAGAGAATCTACATAAGGAGGAGACTTTGCAAACGCAACGACGGAGTTTTTTGAAAAAAACTCTTGGCGCAGGAGCGGTGGTCGCAGCAACATCGATGGTTGCTAAGGCACCCGCAACACAAGAAAGCGGCGGTGTCGTGGTAGGAAAATCTAAGAAAAAAGAGATTCTTTACCGCGAAACATCTGAATGGGGACTCTACTACCGTAGATCCTATTAACACAAGAGGGAACACATGAGTCAATCACACCATCCCGACCTCTCTTTGCGTGTGGGAAGAAGGTCGTTTTTAAAGATGGCAGCCCTGGGCGCCACCTTTGGAGCCACTGGAGGTTTTGCGGCAGCTGAGGGCATTCGCCTAGCAACCGCAGAAGAAATCAAAGATCCTTATCCTGGGTCTAAAAAGGTAAAAACCATCTGTAGTATTTGTTCTGCAGGATGTGGGATTATCGCTGAAGTGCACAATGGCGTCTGGGTGCGTCAAGAACCCGCCCATGACCACCCTATCAGCGAGGGAAGTCACTGTTGCCGTGGGGCAGACCAAATCGACTTGGTCAAAAGCAAACAACGCATCAAATACCCCATGAAAAAAGAAAACGGCAAATGGCACCGTCTTTCATGGGAGCAAGCCGTTAACGAGATTGGCGACAAAATGCTAAAAATCCGCCAAGAAAATGGCGCGGATGCGGCCATGTTCTTAGGCTCAGCCAAATTTAACAATCAGCAGTCTTATTATTTTTCTAAGTTTGCTGCTATGTGGGGAACCAACAACATCGATCACGTCGCTCGAATTTGACATAGTGCTTCTGTCGCAGGTGCTGCGAATACATGGGGTTATGGTGCTATGACAAACCATTTTGGGGATGTGACACAAAACTGTAAAGCGATGCTGGTTATCGGGGCTAATTCCGCGGTTGCCAATCCTATCGGCTTTAAACACATGCTACAAGCCAAAGATTTAAATGGGGCAAAACTCATCGTAGTTGACCCTGTCTTTACGCGCACGGCAGCAAAAGCAGACATGTACTTGCGTATTCGCTCAGGTACGGATATCGCCTTTGTATACGGCATGCTTCACCTTATCTTTAAAAACGGTTGGGAAGACAAAGCATTCATTAATGACCGCACTTACGGTATTGATGATGTGCGCAAAGAAGCCGCCAAGTGGACACCAGAAGTCACTGCGGATGTGACAGGTATTTCTGTGGAAGAATTGATACAAGTGACTACCTTGTATGCCAAAACAAAGCCAGGTGCTGTATTTTGGGCACTAGGCATCACCCAACACTCCGTGGGTTCTTCTAACACACGTATTTTACCCATCCTTCAACTCGTTCTTGGCAATGCTGGAAAACCAGGCGGTGGGTGTAACATCATCCGAGGGCACGACAACGTTCAAGGCTCTACCGACATGTGTAACCTCGCAGACTCTTTGCCAGGCTATTATGGGCTAGGCGAACCTGCATGGCGCTATTTTGCCCAAACATGGGGTGTGGACTTTGATTGGTTGCAACAACGCTTTTTTGCACCCAAATGGATGAACGCCAAAGGTTTCTCTTTGTCAAAATGGTGGCAAGGAGTATTGCAGGAAGAAAAAACACACTCTTCTTCTCCAATTCGTGCACTGTGGGTGCAAGGTACGGGGATTACTTCCATGTCTCAAACAGTCAAAATCCAACAAGCTCTTGAGAAATTAGACCTTTTGGTTGTGGCTGATCCGTTTGTGAACGAAGTGGCGGTTATTACAAATCGCCAAGACAACATCTATCTTTTGCCAGTCGCTACACAGTTTGAAAGTGAAGGCACAGTGAGTGCCACCAACCGTTCTGCTCAGTGGCGCACCCAAGTAGTGAAGCCTATGTATGAGTCCAAAGAAGACCACGAAGTCATGTTTGAGTTCGCGAAGAAATTTGGCTTTTACGATGAGTTGGTGCGCGGCATGAAAATGGCGGTGAAGGACGGCAAGGTCGTGCAAGTCAAAGAAGATTTTGTGTGGCCAGATGACGCGATGCGCGAGATTGCACGTACTATTAAGTCTATTGGTTTGGGTGGGTGGACGCCTGAGCGGTTACGCCGTCACCAAGAAAACTGGCACCTGTTTGACCCGTTGACCTTAGAGGGGCGTGGGGAAATGAAGGGCGAGTTTTATGGATTGCCTTGGCCATGTTGGGATGAAAAACACCCCGGAAGTCCCATTCTTTACAATGTAGACACGCCTGTAAATGAAGGGGGCATGGGCTTTAGAAATCGCTTTGGTATGGAACACAATGGTGTGAGTCAAATCCCAGGAGAACGTGTACATGTAAAGGATTCTAAGGTGCAAGGCGGGTATCCGCAAATCACTAAAGCCAACATTGAACAAATTCTTGGCATCACTCTTACCGAAGCGGAAAAAGCCATCATGGGCCCAAGTTGGGCGATGGATTTTAGTGGCATCATCCAAGAAAAATGCCGTGAAAAAGGGGTGTGCGCTTATGGCAATGCTAAAGCCAGAGCCATTGTATGGGAATTCCCCGATCCTATTCCAATGCACCGTGAACCGATTCACTCGCCCCGTTGGGATTTGGTGAAAAAGTACCCCACCTATCCTGACCAAGAGAATAACTTTAGGGTAGAAACAAAGTTCATCTCCGAACAGCAAAAAACCGACTGGTCCAAAGAGTTCCCGACCATGATTGTAAGTATGCGTGTGGTGAACCTAAGCGGTGCGGGGATGATTGAGCGTTGTAGTAAATACCTTGCGCACATTACACCAGAAATGTTTGCCAACATTCACCCAGACCTTGCCTTGCGCTATGGCGTCAAAGACCGTGACATGATGTGGTTACATGCGCCCCATGGCACAAAGATTAAAGTGCGCGCACACCACAACCGTAGCGTAACCCCAGATCGTATTTGTTTGCCGTACAACTTTGCAGGCGTGATGCAAGGGGTGGACATGAGTGCGAACTATCCAGAGGGTACAAAACCGTATGCGATAGGTGAGAGTTCAAATACCATTACCAACTACGGATTTGACGTTATTACACAGATTTCTGAATTCAACGCGGGTCTTTGCCGTGTTGAGAAAGCGTAGGGGGTGGACGATGAGCGAACAAGCCAAACTTAAATTTTATTGCGATGAAAACCGTTGCATCGAGTGTTTTGGATGCAGTGTTGCGTGTTCCCAGTCCCATGAACTTCCTACGGGGATCTCTAGACGCAAGGTCATTACCTTGTTTGATGGGGTAGAGGGCAAAGAAGTTTCTACTTCCGTAGCATGTATGCATTGTACCGATGCACCGTGCGAGCAAGTGTGCCCTGTGGATTGTT
>JACUTV010000062.1 GCA_014859645.1 Campylobacterales bacterium | reverse complement strand
TCGTTAGTTGCAGCACTTGCTGTTGCAGGGGTTGCCGCAAATGCCAAAACCATCGGTGGGTTGGCGTTTTCTGATGCTACGCGCCACGCTTCCTCCATGACCAAAAAAGACGACTTTACCATCGTCGGGTCTAAAAATCTCATGGACATGAAAGCTGTCAATAGTGACGGCACTATCAATGCAGTCATCGAGATTCCCTCAGGCACCTCTGCTAAGTGGGAGATGAGCAAGGAAGACCCCAAAGCGGTCTATTGGGAATTTAAGAAAAACAAGCCACGCGTGGTACATTATTTGGGGTATCCTGGCAACTACGGCGCAATTCCTGGCACTGCTTTACCTAAAGAGTTAGGGGGCGATGGCGACCCGTTAGATGTCCTTGTGCTAGGCCAAGCCTTGCCCCGTGGCGAAGTTGTCAATGTGCGTCTCATCGGCGTGCTAAAAATGCTTGATGATGGCGAACAAGACGATAAACTGATTGGGGTTTTGACCAAAGATTCCCCTTTTGCACACATCAAAAGCATGCAACAACTTGATGCAGAATTTGCGGGCGTGAGCCAGATTATCGACATTTGGTTTGCAAACTACAAGGGGCCAGATGGTGGCATGAAAGGGCTTGGTTTTGAAGATGCTGATGTTGCCATGAACGTTCTTAAAGCAGCGGCCGCTAACTACAAAAAGTAACTATTTCACGCGCTTCTCCCACAACTAAACACCTTTACATGTAAGGTTTTGTGTCTTACATGTAAAGGTTGCAAACCCCTGTGAAATACCTACCTCACTCCCAAAATACAAAGATTCTATTCTTGCGGCACTTCCATGGTGTTTAGATTAGTGCAATTACTCTAATTTACTTTAAGCAACCTCTGCTATCATTCTAGAGCAATTACACTAAAAAGGATAAAAAATGAGACTTACCTTCGCACGCAACGCCCTTGCGGCCCTTGCTTTAACTTCAACCCTCGCCTCGGCGGCCATCTACACCGTAGACCCAGCCCACTCAACCGTAGGGTTCAAAGTCAAACACATGATGATTAGCAACGTCAGTGGAAAATTTACCGACGTTGCGGGCACCTTTGATGTCACCGATGGAAAATTTGCCGCGCTTAATGGCGTCATCCAAGCGCACTCCGTCAACACAGACGACAAAGACAGGGACAAACACCTGCGTGGGGCTGATTTTTTTGACACAGACAAGCACCCTGTCATCACTTTTGCCTTCACCAAACAAGAAGGCGATAACGTCTACGGAAACCTGACCATCAAAGGCGTCACCAAGCCCGTTGTACTCACATCCAAAGTAAGCGGTGAGATAAAAGACCCTTGGGGTAACCTCCGCACGGCGTTTGTTTTGGAAGGGAAAATCAACCGTAAAGACTTTGGATTAACGTGGAATAAACTCCTTGAAGCAGGTGGCGTGGCCGTTGATGAGAACGTACAACTTCTCATCGAAGCACAAGGTATTCGCCAGTAACATACGGGGAGTTTCTCCCCCATTTTTTAAGGAGCATCACATGGCACCCATCGTCTATCTTCCCCACGGAGCAGGCCCACTTCCTCTTCTTGGAGACCCAAGCCAAAAGGCCTTAGCCGAGTTTTTAACACACCTTCCGCATACATTAGGAAACCCAACCGCCATACTCGTCATCAGTGCTCACTGGGAGGAGAAACACCCCACCCTCACAGGCGCAAACGTGCCTGGACTCATCTACGACTACTATGGTTTTGAACCACGCGCTTACACGATAAACTACGAAGCAAAAGGGTCACTAGCTCTGACTAAAAGAGTCCAAGAATGCTTACATGTAAAGAACATAGAAGCCCACATAGACACAAAGCGCGGCTATGACCACGGCGTGTTTGTCCCCTTGAAACTGATGTATCCTGAAACAACGGTTCCTATCGTGCAACTCTCTTTGGTCGCATCTTTCTCGCCGCTAGTGCACATACGTATGGGCGAAGCCCTTCGAGCCCTTCGTGATGAGGGAGTTTTGATCCTTGGTTCGGGCCTTTCCTTTCACAACATGCGCGCGTACGGTTTACCTACTGCGCAAGGCGTGGCCTTTGATGCTTGGCTTCAAGAGACGCTAGTGAGCAATGACTATGAAGGCACAAAACAAAAGCTCATCGCGTGGGAAAGCGCGCCTGAGGCTAGATTTGCACACCCAAGAGAAGAGCATCTGCTGCCCTTACATGTATGTTTTGGAGCGAGCACCAAAGGGGCCAAGGTTGTCTTTGATGCTTTATTTATGGGTACAAAAGTGAGTGCTTTTTTATGGGAATAACGAGCATTTTGCTACAATGCACACGGAGAAACACACATGAAAACAAAAGAGCGCATCCTAGAAACTGCCCTAGCCCTGTTTAACACCTCAAACACGCAAGCGGCGACCACCAACCACATAGCTGCGGCCATGGGCATGAGCCCAGGGAATTTGCATTATCACTATAAAAATCGTGAAGAAATCATCTTTTCTTTGTACGAGCAGATGCACCAAAAACTCTTTCCTGACGTAGCGTTCATCCCTCAAACGCTCCAAGCCCTCGCCTTGCAACACCAACAATTTGCCCTCATCGCATGGGAATACCGCTTTTTTTACAGGGAGTTGCTATTTTTACTCTCGCGTGATGAACGGCTCAAAGAGCGGTTTAAAACAGACAATCTCGCCTACAAACACCGCATCGAAATCATGCTTCGCACCTTTCACGACAAGGGTTGGGTGCACCTGCCGCTTGAAAACATGGTACTTCACCTTAGCGACACCATCTTGCTTTTTTTGCAATTTTGGCATCCGTTTTTAGAAAGCATAGGAGGCACTATGGACGAATACGCCATCAAAGGCGGCGTCAGACGCATCGAAGGAACCCTGCGCTCTTTCCTCACCCCCGAAGGCTTACGCATCCTCGCAAGCATCGAAAGCTAACACGAACAACGCACGCAAAAACCCTTACATGTAAGGGTTGCAAGTCCCTACGCGCGTTTTACTGATGCTCTATTTCCAAGCATCCAAATGCTTAAGAGCAACAACGCGCCACCACTCCACTGCAAAGCGCCCAACTGCTCACCAAGTAACACGGCTGAGAGCACCACTGCTGTGAGAGGTTCTAGCAACGTGGCCACAGTCAGTGCGGTGGGTTTTAGCCGCGTCGCACCCCAACTAAAGGCAAGCAAGGCAAGGGCTGCGGTGACAACGCCAAGGTACAAAAACCACGCTTGCGGGGGAATTTCTGTCGGCCACGTGAAGGGTTGGTAAAACGCAAACGCGCCCATGGTCACTGCGGCAACTACACTCAAACAAGCCGTGGCTGGCCCCGCGCCAAGGGCGATTGCGATGCGCCCGCTGTACAAAGAAAACCCCGCGTACAAAAATGCCGAACCCATCGAGTATGCTACGCCAAGCAGTGTATTATGCACAGCACCATTTGCGCCTACCTCGCCATGCCTAGCGATGATTAAAACCGTGCCAAGGATGGCACCAAAAAGCACGAGAAGTAACTGCAAATCTGCTTTTTCTTGGCCACGCACTATGGCGATGATGGTGACGATAACAGGCGGCAAACACAGCGCGATAAGTGTCGGAATGGCCGCGCCCATTTGTTCGATACCAAGAAACCACAGCAACACATAACTCGCCATCGCAACGCCAGCAAGCAACACCGTGGGCAACACTGGCCTCAGTCGACGCCACACAATCCCACGACCAAAAACCACAACAAGCACAACCGCCCCAATGAGAAAACGCCAAAACGAGATGTTTTGGGGTGTGAAGCCATGTTTGGCCACAAGCACATTTACAACAAGCGCACCTGTTCCCCATAGCATTCCCGCTCCACAAGCTGCCACTAGTGCTAAAGACGAGGAAGAAAAACGAGGCATACACATCTCCCAATAAAATCTAATACTGTGTACTTTATAGAAAAGAATCTTAAGATAAACCATACTACAACAGCAATGCATCATATCTATTTCATGAGGAAATAATAAAATATAATTAGAGTATGTAAATAAAAATAGATTAAGAAAGGAGAGATGACGCATGTTTGAATTATTTAAAACACGCGCTGAGGCCTCTGGAAATACTGAGGTAAAACGCTTTGAGACCACGGGAGAAGCACTTGGATTTATTGAAGATTTCTTAAAAGAAGAAAACATTCACGATGCACCTGGCTCTTACGCAGTATGGGCGAATGGGCCGTTGCTTGAGCAAGTCGATAAAAAAGCGATGGTGGAAAAGTTTCCAGGCCTTAGTTTTGAGGTCACGCGGGAAAACGCCAAGGGCGCAAGGGTGGGCATCTCTCAACTTAAAATGGGAATCGCAGAAACAGGAGGCATGGCTCAAGACTCCGAAGATGTAACCCAACGCCTTGCTTCCGCGTTGTGCTGGATCCATGTAGCTATCTTGCCAACAACAAAAATCTTTCCAGATTTGGGTGATTTTTTTAAACGCATGCACCCAAGGGAGTACAAGTTCATGACACTCATCACAGGGGCTAGCAAAACCGCAGACATTGAGCGCGTACTTGCCGTGGGTGTGCATGGGCCAGAAAAACTTATGATTCTTTGTGTGGATGATTTAGAAGGAGAACAACAATGAAACCCCAAATGCCAAAAAATATCAACGAAGCACTCCAAAGCAATAGCCTTGCAGGCATCCTAGACAGATGGGACTACCCCGCTACCCGCGCCAAAGCCTTTGAGGGCATCGACTTTCAAACCCTTCGTAGAAAAATCGCTACTGTAAAAAGCGGCGTTGCAAGTAACTTTGACGCGGTGGTAGAAACCTTCACCAAAAATGCACAAGCCAATGGCATCAACGTCTTTCGCGCCAACAGCCCCAAGGAAGCCAAAGACTACATCGCCAATCTGTGTAAAGAAAAAGGTGTTAAAAAAATCGTAAAATCCAAGTCCATGGCCACCGAAGAGATTCACCTCAACCACCACTTAGACCAGTTTGGCATTGAGTCCAACGAGACGGACTTGGGAGAGTGGATTTGTCAGCTTGCGCACCATACCCCTTCCCACATGGTGCTACCTGCCATCCATCTTAGCAAAGAAGAGATTTCAGACCTTTTTTCAGAAGAGACCCAAAAACCCCTAGACAATGACATCCAAAAGCTTGTCAAAGTTGCCCGCGAGCAGATTCGTGAAAGGTTTTTTGAGGCGGATTTGGGAATGTCAGGGGGCAATATCGCCATTGCGGACACGGGTACGATTGTCATTACCGAAAATGAGGGCAATGGACGACTAGCTACCACGCTTCCCAATGTCCATTTGGCACTTGTGGGCATCGAAAAACTTGTGCCGACCTTTGAAGATGCGGAACATATCTTAAAAGCCTTGCCCCGCAGTGCTACGGGTCAGCTCTCAACCACCTACAACTCTTTTATCTCTGGCCCAACCCGCAATACCGATGGTTCCATGAAAGAAGTCCATGTGGTCTTGCTCGACAACAACCGCACCAAAATGGCCGCAGACCCTAAGTTTAAAGAAGCTCTTCAGTGCATCCGCTGTGCGGCCTGTTTGAACGTATGCCCCGTGTTTCGCCTCGTTTCAGGTCATGTTTTTGGCGACATTTATACAGGCGGCATTGGGACGATTCTCACCGCATGGTTCACCGAACTCAAATCCGCAGAAAAGATTCAAGGGTTGTGCATCGGCTGTGGTAAGTGCAAGGAGATTTGCCCTGGCAACATTGACATCCCAGGGTTGATTCTTGAAATCCGCCGTAGATTAGCCGCCAAAGAAGGGCTTCCTTTCATCTACAAAGGCGCCTTGCAGGTCATCAACAACCGCAAGCTGTTTCACGCCTTGCTTCGCGCGGGTTCCATCGCCCAAAAGCCTTTTGTGAAAGACGGATTTATTCGCCATTTGCCTTTCTTTTTGTCTGGCTTCACCGAACACCGAAGCTTGCCTACCGTTGCCCCTGTGGCGTTTCGTGACCTTTTTAAGACCATCAAACAGCCAAAGAGCAAGGTTAAGGCGGCGTTTTTTGCAGGATGCGCTTTGGATTTTGTCTACCCAGAAACTGGTAAAAACATCATCAAAGTCTTAAATAAAGGTGGAGTTGAAGTCGTCTTCCCTGAGGAACAATCGTGCTGTGGTATCCCGCACTGGGGAAGTGGTTCGTTTGACATGGCCGCCCAATCAGCAGCTCATAACTTAAAAACCTTACTAGAAGACGACCCGGATTATGTGGTCGTGGGGTGTGCAAGCTGTGCAACAGCCCTCAAAAAAGAGTGGGCGGAGATTTTAAAAGAGCAAGGCATGGAAGCGCTCATCCCCCAAGCCAACAAGGTAGCCCAAAAAGCTTACATGTTTACAGAACTTGTCAACAAACTTGTGGAAGAGAAAAAACTCACCCCAAAAGAAGGCATCGACATCCACACGCTAACCTACCACGACTCCTGCCACGCCAAACGTCACTGCGGGCTCTCAACAGAACCCAGAGCGGCGTTGCGCGCGGCGGGGTATGCGATTACGGACATGAAAGAGTGCGACGTGTGCTGTGGCATGGGCGGGGCTTACACTATCAAACAGTCCGATGTCTCCATGCAAATGCTCAAACGAAAACTTGAAAATATCAAAGATACAGGCGCGGAGTTTGTCAGTGCGGAATGTCCTGGTTGTCTCATCCAGCTTGGCGGCGGGCTTGACAAAGCAGGCTCCACCATCAAGGCGATGCACCCTGCTGATTTGATGGTCGATAAGTTTCAATAACCTCTCGTTCACGCCAACCCTCACGTCACTTGAGGGTTGGTTTACTGTTTAGACTATTTTGCTACTCTCCCCAAACACTTACAGCAGGACACCATGGATTCACTGACACAAGCCGCCCTTGGCGCATCGGTTGCGTACGCATGTTGGCACAAACCTTTGGGCAAAAAAGCGTTGCTTTGGGGAGCAGTCTTGGGGACATTGCCAGACTTGGACATCGTGGCGTACCCTTTGCTAGATACTGTTGAGCGGCTGTACTGGCACCGCGGAGAGTCCCACTCTGTGTGGTTTATATTTTTGGGGGCGCTGGTGGGTGCGTTTTTCTTGCACCGATGGCGCTGGCGTGAGCACATCTCCTTTGAGCGGCTTTTTTGGGGGATTGTGGCTGTGTTTGGAACCCATGTGCTCATCGACTATTTTACCATCTACGGCACCCAGCTTTTGGCACCTTTTTCGCGCTACGGGTTTGCCCACGGCAATATGTTTATCATCGACCCGCTTTATACTCTGCCTTTGCTTTTTGGGATTGGCTTTGCCCTTGTGTACAATAGCCCAAAGGCCAATTTCACGGGGCTTTGGATTAGCTCTTTGTATGCTCTTTTTTCCTTGGCTTCTCACGGCTATGCACACCATGTTTTTACCAAGGATTTGGCGCGTCAAGGCTTACATGTAAACGCTTCCATCACCATGGCTACACCCTTTAATACGCTTCTTTGGAGGCATCTGGCCCAAACGCCCGAGGGCTTGTTGATGGGGTACTATTCGCTTCTCTCGCCTCGCCCTATCGTGTACGAGCGAGTTAAACAGCACAAAGAACTCTTAGCTCCCTTCGGGGATGATGCTAGCATTAGGGCGGTTGAGTGGTTTTCTAAAGGATTTTTGGTGGTGCAAAAAGAAAACGATGGCATCCGCCTAAGCGACGCGCGCTTTGGAGAGATCAGAAGTAGCATCGACGCGCCACCGCACACGTGGGGCTACCTCTTCTCATGGACACTCCAAAAAGACGGAAGCCCCATGCAACGCGCCCCAAGGGCAGAACAAAACCTCAAAGAAGCCTTACATGCAACCTACCAAAGGCTCATGGGAGCGCATTAGTAGTCTAGTCCACAATAAAAAGCTTCGCGCCACAAGGCGTGTAGGAGCGGTGCGCCATGGTGTCATCGGCGACTTCGTAGCTCATCCCTGCTGTTAAAAGATGCACTTCGCCGTTTTCAAGTTCTGTGTAAAGTTCGCCCTCCAAGCACAACAAAATGTGCCCTTTTTGGCACCAGTGGTCGGCCTTGTACCCTGCGGTGTACTCCACCATCCGCACGCGAATCGCGCCGCATTGCTTAGTGCGCCAAAAGGCAACGCCAGTTTCGCCCGGGTGCTCGCTTGGCGTGATGCTACTCCACTTCGTCGTAGAAAAAGGGATGTGGGTCATTTGCATTGGGTTTTCCTTTACATGTAAGGGTTTTTAAAGCAAAGGCATCTTGTGCGAGATATATGTAACTGCCCTTGGTTAAAAAATAGTTGTGTTTAGCCATTTTCTTGTTGATAATCAATTCTAAACTTGCTAAAATCTTATTTCAGTATTTCATTTTATATTTTACGACTATATTAAGCTTGAGAGATGCATAAATGCTATTTTGCCGCAAAAATAGAGAAAATCAATCCTCGCTATGGAACAATAAATATATAAATTATTGTTCCAACCTAACAATGACACAGGTAATCTTATCTTTTTTATTTGTTAATGGTATCGTGTTTTGCTTACAAGAAATAAAACTCTTAAAAATCGTAGACTATAGCGTTTTGAAAATAATGTCGAGTCTAAATATAGACTCAAAACCTTCTTCTTATAAGTTTCACTCAGATTCTGTAGTTTTAATGGTTGGGGATTATTATTACGAAAAGTATTTTAACGCCACCTCTCCGCTTGACACCAAAGAACTTGCCTTGATCATAAAAAATATTGCCTCAAAAGGGCCGAGTGCTATTGTTTTAGATTTTGACATTTCCCCAGATGTTGATTTTAAAAACCTTGATACTACCTTTTTGCCAAGAGAAATAGACACCCTGCTCTCCGCTGTACAACAAAACAATACTAAGGTATTTCTTCCTTTTTCATTTAAAGCAGAAACGAAAGAGAATAAAAAACTAAAACAAGAGTGGTTTAACTATATGTGTTCTCAAGGTATCATCTTGGGCACTCCTGCAATTCAAGAAAATTTTGGGGCCGCCTTAACCTATCTTAGCTTTCCTAATCACATATCAATTTTAGCCTCTTCAGGAGAAAATTCTTCAATTTGTTCGCATATCTTGTCGGAAGAGAGTATAGATGCAATAAATACACATATGAAAAAGGAGCTTAAAAAAATTTCACATGAATTTTCCATTAATTTTACAGGAATTCAAAAAAGAACACTTGAGCTTTTAACTAAAGAGCAGCTACGCGATGTGGACCTCAAAGACAAGGTGGTCTTTCTTGGTGGAAGCTATGGATATTCCGATAAATATTTAACGCCCAGCTCGGAAGTAAATGGCGTTGAGATTCTTGAAGCAATTTATTACACACAATCTCACAAAATTGAAAAGGCAGACATTGTGTTTAGCTCTGTTGTTGATGTTGTCAATGGTTTCTTGTTTGGTATTCTTTTAAGTTTTTTACTCAGGAATAGACTCAGGTTCTTTAGAGGCGAGCACTATGAACTCTACACTATTATTAACATACTTGTTTTTATTTTACTTGGCGCGTGGATGGTTTTTTCACTAAAGCTTTCCGCTTATATGTTTGTTCATTTTTATATTTGGCTAAATCCGATTCCAATTATTTTTGGCATGTTTTTAGATGCGATTTTTGCATCAGCTAGTCTTGTGGGGACACACTCAAACAAAGAGTCAGAAGCCAAAAAAGGTAATAACACTTCAGCAAAAATGGCTTCAAATGTTAACAATAAATCTAAACTGTATTTTTCTATAAGACTTTTGTTTACTATAATTGGAATGCATTCATTAACTGTATAGGAGGAATATATCATGCCTATTTTTATTAGGCTTTTACTATTGGCGCAAATTGCATGTGCGAATGTTTTATTTTTAGGCTCAAAAGGGCAATCTTTTGAGTGTGATGGGGTTGTGGGGAAAGTGGTGTCACTTCAAAAATGCACGGATGTCAAAGCCCTTGATATGCTAACAATATGTTATTTTCAAAACTCCGACCTAGGGTGCAGGAAGTTATTTAAAAACGAATCTATTGCTCTTGGTGCTTTTGAAGAAGACTATGGAATCCTTGAAAAAATATTCTCTTTTGATTCCAATACAAAAATATCAATGGGCATTAAACGCTTCTCTAGAGAAAATGGTTCGGATATGATTTCAATGCCATACGGAACCATTTTAAAACCCGCCACTTCGTTGAATATACTGGTTCTAGAAGATACAATTTCACGTGTTGAGCTGTGTAAAAAAAATGGTGCTTGTATTTTTAAAAAAGAATACAAGCCAAACAGTCAAGTTTCAATAGGTTCGGAAAACTTTCAACACGGAGAAGCATACAGCCTAACAATAAAAACAGAAAAAAGCACCCATCAAAGTCATTTTGATATTTTGGACCTAGAGAGTGCAAATGACGTAAAACACTCCATTAAGTCGCTCCAACAATCAACTGATGAAAAAGAAACTATGTCCTTAATTACCGCAATTATCTATGAACAATATGGACTAATTTACGACAAATACAAAATATTAGGAGTAGTAAGTGAAAATAGCAAATAAAAGCTTTCTGTTTTTATCGACAATCTTTATTTTTGGAGGATGTGCAAATGGCACTCTAGATCTGCCAAATTCTCTAACAATTGATGGAAAGCCTCAGTTTATAGGGGTGGATCATACCTGCAAAGAAATGTATGAAAGCTATGATGCAAACCTTGAGTCCGCAATGGGCATTGGGATAATTTTAGCTAGTAAAAAAATAGAATCCTTTACCAACAAACTTTCTGGTACCACCACAAAGAGTACTATCAAAGAGTCTGAGATTAAAACACTGGCGCGAGACGTTGCGAAGAAAAGCTTCTGGATTCCGTTAAATTTTGAAAAACTTTACGGTGAGTCTCTGATTGAAGAGCGATTAAAAGATGGAAGATTGATAAATAAAAATACTAAAAATAAAAAATATATCGGCATGTATAAAAAACTAGATGACTTCAAAAAAAAATACATAGCCCACGCAATAGCAGAAAATGCACAATTTCCTTTCGATGTAGATATCTACATATCCACCGAAAAAGACACCGCAGAAGCAATTCCTTATGGCAAAGTTATTATCAGTGAAAATTATGTTGCAAACGGAAGATATAAAACCATTCTAGCGCATGAATTGAGCCATGTTGCCAAAAGACACACAACAAAAGAAATGCAGTATAGAATAGTTTCAGTCGCAGATTCTGTCACTGACATCCTAGGGATTGTAAAAAATATCCAGTCAGAGGATGCGGGTCAGTTTAACCAATTTTTTAACGCAATTAACGTTAAAGGCAAATTCGAAAAATATTCCCAAGATATGGAACTTGAAGCAGATGCATGCGGCGTAAGACTACTTGGAAAACTTTATCCAGAAAACAAAGCAAAACACATTGATGAAATGATTTTAAATATCGATCGAACGCTTCAAGAAGAGGATACGCAAAACAATCATTATACTATTCAAGAACACCCAGATAAAAACATAAGAATTGAAAATATTAAAGAAGTTGCAAAGCTCATCTAGACGAAATATTTCGATTGCCTTGCCAGATTACGCACTCACATGTGCCATTTTAGTAGCGACGTGTTTACCACTCAGAGGGCAAACACGTCGGTCAAAAAACTTTAGAAAGTGCTTGACATGCCGCGCGCAATTGTCGTACAATACTAATATTTTTATACGACAAGGATTGACGATGAACAGTAAAATCACCCTTTATGCCGACCAAAACCTAATCGATGGCATCAAATCTTACGCAAAAAAGCACAACACTTCTGTCTCAAAATTGGTGATGCACTTTTTTGAATCCACGCTGAAACATGAAAATCCCAACAAAACAATACCCTCTAAAACATCAAAACTTCAGGGCGTCCTTAAAGGGAAAGTCTCGGAAGAGGAATATGCCGCCTACCTTGAAAAGAAGCACGCATGAGGGTTTTGCTCGACACCAACGTTGTGCTAGACTTGCTTATGGAGCGGGAGCCTTTTAGCCAACTGGCACAAAAGATTTTTCTCAAAATAGAATCAAAAGAGATACAAGGCTTCTTGTGCCCAACTTCCGTGACGACGCTTTACTACCTTTTGCGCAAACATCTTGGGAAAAAAGAGTGCAATGAAACAATCCAAACGCTACTTGAGCTGCTTGAAGTTACAAGTTTAGACAAAAACATTTTGCAAGAAAGCGTAAAAAATGTAGGTAGCGACTTTGAAGACAGCGTCATCTACACGAGCGCCTCCCATGCGCACATCGACATCATCATCACCCGAGACCTTAGCGGATTTAAAAACGCCTCCATCAACGTGATGCAACCCCATGAGTTTTTGATTGATGTGGAAACCCATCACAAACTTGCCTAAGGGCGTTTTTTCCTCTTCGCTTGTCACCGTAAAAATATGAGGATTTACAGAAGGGTGTTTGAGGTTTTGCAACTGGTCACTATTTGTGACCAGTTCATCTTTTTCATAAAAATCCTTTGAGCTTACGGCAACACATCCAAACCAAGCTCTTTGAGAAACGCATTATGCTCTTTCGTATATTTCACTATCTGCTTTTCCAAATCAACCAGTTTTTCGTGTTCTTGTTTTAAGTCTATGATTTTCTCGTCTTTGGTGGTGCTTATGTACCGTGAAATATTGAGATTATACCCCTCTTCTTCGATGCGTTCTTGTGATATGCGCTTTGAATATCGCTCTTCTTCTTTTCTATACTTATACGTCTCAACTATTTTTGCGACATGTTCAGGAAGCAGTTTGTTTTGGCGTTTCCCTTTTTCAAAATGTTCACTGGCATTGATAAACAGGACATCACTAGAGAGTTTGCATCTTTTGAGCACCAAGATGCACACGGGAATCCCTGTGGAGAAAAACAGGTTTGAAGGCAGACCAATAACCGTGTCGATATACCCTTTTTCTAGTAGTCCTCGTCTGATTCTTTCCTCCGCGCCACCACGAAAAAGTACTCCGTGAGGCAAGATAATTGCCATCGTTCCATCATCTGCTAAGAAGTTAAACCCGTGAAGCAAAAAGGCAAAATCCGCCGCGGATTTTGGAGCGACTCCGTAAGATGCAAAACGAATATCTTTTGCCATCTCTTCACTTGGATCCCATCGGTAGCTAAAAGGAGGATTGGCAACTATGGCGTTAAATTTCATCTGTTTGTTGGGGTTTTTCTCTTGCAAAATATCCCAGTCATTTGCTAAAGAATCCCCGTGAAATATCTCAAACTCGTTGTCTTTGACACCATGAAGTAGCATATTCATCCGCGCAAGGTTGTAGGTGGTGATGTTTTTCTCTTGACCGAAAATCTTCCCAATCGTTCCGCTTTCACCCAAATGTTTTTTGACATTTAAAAGCAACGAACCCGACCCACACGCAAAGTCAAACACTTTATCAAGTCTGTTTTTTTTGCCCGTTCTTGGGTCTTGCGCATCGAGAGTGACTATCTCGGAGAGGATTGATGA
>JACUTV010000208.1 GCA_014859645.1 Campylobacterales bacterium | reverse complement strand
TCCTTATAAAGGTTTTTTGTATTGTACACAAGCTTGACCTTGGTGGTGCTATTTTTGTGAACAAAAAACGCGCACTTAGGTTAAAACGCTACAAGCTCACACACAAGTAACTTCGCACAAAACCTTTACATGTATCTTCACCATATATAAGGAAAGTACCGCAACACTACAGCACGTTTTAAAAGGAGGTTTTCCAATTTACTTAATTATATATTATTTACAAAGAGTAGTTTATATTTTAAATGACACATTAAATATCACGATGGGTTGTTACAATTTTGATGAACAAAGCACTACCACACAAAGGAGTTACAGATGAAGAAAGAAACGTTATCCAGAAGAGACGCACTCAAATTCGGTGCGCTTGGTGCGGGATTGGCCGTCTTTGGTGCAAGCAATGCAATGGCAGCAGCTCTGACGGAAAAAGAGGTCAAATTTGACGAAGAATACGACGTCATTGTCATCGGTACAGGGTTTGCGGGACTTGCGGCTGCGGCGAAAGCGGCACAGCGCGGGCTTAGCGTATTGATTTTGGAAAAAATGGGACGCATCGGTGGCAACTCTGTTATCAACGGTGGCGGGATGGCGGTGCCTAACATGGCACTTCAAAAAAAGCATGGCATTGAGGATTCTAATGAACGCTTTATCGCGGACTGTTTAAAAGCGGGCCTTGGTATCAACCACGTAGAACTTCTTGAAACCATCGCAGCACGCGCGGATGACGCGTTGAAGTTTTCAATCGAGTGCGGTGCCAAATGGCAAGACGTAAAACCTGCATGGTTTGGCGGACACTCTGTTGCGCGCACCGTGGTAACAGAAAACATGAGCGGTTCAGGCGTGATTCAACCCATGGTAGAGTTTGTAGAAAAACTCCCTGGCTGCAAAATCTACCGCCGTACTAAGTTTGATGATTTTGTATTAGATGCCAAGGGTCGAGTTGTCGGCGTTGTGGCGCGCACAAATTATCGTTTTGATACCAAGCTTTACAGTGACGACCTTGAAAACACCACCGGTGAGAAAAAAGCTTACAAAGCCAAAAAAGGCGTCGTACTCGCCGCTGGCGGTTTTGGTTCCGACAAAATGTACCGAAAACTCCAAGACCCCCGCATCGCAGATGATGCAGATGCTACCAACCACTCTGGTGCCACTGCAGGTGCCATGCTCAAAGCCTTCCAAATCGGCGCACTTCCTGTGCAGGTAGATTGGATTCAGTTTGGCCCATGGGCAAGTCCAGACGAGCGTGGGTTTGGCATCGCGCCGCTTATGACCCAACAAGGGTTGTTTAAACACGGTATCGCCGTAGACGTGCGCAACGGAAAACGCTTTATGAACGAACTAGCCGACCGTAAAACCCGCGCAGACGCGGAGTTTAAAATCCTTCGCGAAGACCCAAAAGCCTTCCCGATGACCTTTGGGACATATAACACCTTTGGCGAACAACTCTATCCACTGATTGACAAAGCGTTGCAAACCAAAGTCATGCAAAAGTTTGACACCCTTGACCAAGTGGCCGCGGCCTATAGCATCCCCGCAGCCGCACTAAAAGAGAGTGTTGCGAAATTTAACGAAGGGGTTAAAAAAGGCGTCGATGAATTTGGCAAGCCTGTTGAAACCTTTGAGGGAAAAGGCATCGAAGACAAAGGCCCTTATTATTGTGTACGCCTTGCGCCTAAACCTCACCACACGATGGGTGGCGTAAAAATTAACACAAAAGCGGAGGTCATTTCAGCCAATACCAATAAGCCAATCCCTGGTCTTTATGCTGCGGGAGAGATAACAGGCGGCACCCACGGGGCTAGCCGTTTGGGCACAGTGGCAGTAACGGACTGCCTTGTCTTTGGCATGATTGCGGGCGAAAATATCTAAATTAAGCCGCAAAAAAGTCTTAGCCACTTGCGAAAAGGTGACGCAAGTGGCTATTTATTAAAGTGAACTTTTATTCATAAACTACATTACAAATTGATAAAAACAGTGTATATAGAGCAAGAAAGTGAAAAATAAGATTTCTAAAAAGAGGCATTTTCTTCCGGATAGGGGAGATAGAAATTCATTCAAATGGCTCTATTTAGGGAAATGTGAGATTTTAGCTTATAATTATCTGATGATTATAATATAGTTTATCAATTCAATAAACTTTCAAAATCTCACGTAACATCTCACAGTGTGGCGTTAAAATTGTTAACGAACAAAGCACTACCACACAAAGGAGTTACAGA
>JACUTV010000061.1 GCA_014859645.1 Campylobacterales bacterium | reverse complement strand
GCAAGGGAGATTGTAAAATTTACCCCCAACAAACTGACGGCCATCTGAGGCGTTTCTATTCTTTTTTTGAATCCAAACATAGCCGAATTAGCCACTTTTAAAATGGTGGAAAACACCAAAGGGTCTTTGCCCACAATTTTTGCCAATTCGGGAGGGCTTTTGTCTTCCTTACGTTTAAACCCATCAATATCCAAAACCGTTTGAGGCAATGGCGGAAGCGAGTCTATCTGCGTTAACACATTATGATTCATCTACTAAGCCCTTTTTTGCACTAAATTCAGTTTCCACCAAAGCATACACTTCGCTAAATACACTGCTCCAATCTCCATCAAAAGCCTGTCGCAGCAATAAAACAGAGTTGTACATGTAAGCGTGTTTTCCTGTGTTTTCCCAACGCCAGTCAGGGTTTTTTTGAAGCACAACCCATGTGCGCACCCCCAATGCGCCACACAAATGCGCCACGCTTGTGTCGGCGGTGATGACAAGGTCTAACTGCTTGACCAGCTCAGCCGTTTTGGAAAAATCGCTCAAAAGAGCAGAAACATCTTGAATAGCATCTTCGTATCCAAAAAGTGCGATGTCTTCTTTAGCCCCGTCCACTTGCAAAGAAACCAAAGAGAGGTTTTCGTTTTTAACCAAAGGCTCAAAGTACTTCAGACTAAACACCTTACCCTCAAAACTCTCTCCCGTCGCACTTGCACTCCAACAGATACCAACATTTAGCTTCGTCTTCGAGAGCCCAAAATCTAGCGTAGGCGTTACATGTAAATAAGGCGCGCCACCAAATGCTTCTTTTGTTTTCACATCAAGCACATAAGCCAAACTCATCATAGGAAGGTGAAAATCAAAGTCTGGGGTCTGGCTACTGCGCGAAATAACCTCGTCAACACCTTCAAGGTTTTCAAAAAGCGTTACTAACTCGTCGCGCACTTTTAACACCACGCGGCACGCAAATCGCTCTTTCAAAACCGAAGCAAACCGCACAAACATGATGCTATCACCAAAGCCTTGCTCGCTGTGAACCAGAACTGTTTTGCCCCTCGCGTCCGTCGTCTTGCTGAGCATCGGTTGTGAGAAAATATCGCGGTACGTCGCGATAAAGCCTCGCATTTCTTCTTTTTTGAAACGCCATTCATACTGCGCAAACCCTTCTTCAAAGTCCCCTAAACTAAGCAACGTGGTCGCTAAATCAAAATGCGCATTGACAAACCCAGGGTGGCGAATGATGGCTTTGTTGAAATTTTCTATGGCCTCTACATGTAAACCAATGCTTTTTTGCGCGATGGCAAGGTTCGCGTAAGCAAAAGGGCCTTTGGGGTCAAGGGCGATGGCGCGTTCGTGGTAGGTGATGGCTTTTTCAAAACGGCGAAGTTTGTTGTAAAGATTCCCAAGGTTTGTGTACGCTCCTGCGCTACTGGGGAGCTTTTCTATGGCTGTTTCTAGGGCGATTTTTGCTTCGTCATAACGCTTTTGGCGATTTAGTGCGGCGCCTAGGTTGCTGTAAGCTTCCGCAAAAGACGGGTCTGTCTGAAGGGTAAGTTCAAACATGGCACTGGCTTCTTTAAAGCGCCCCTGTTTGTACAGCACGCCACCCATAGCATTGATGGCTTTGGCAAATTTTGGGTTGAGCGCGATGGTGTTTTTGTACGCCTCTAAAGCGTGAGCATACTCCCCCAATGCCTCATGCACCGAACCAGCGAGAAAAAACAACTTTTCTTCGCGCGGGTTTTTCTTAAGCCCTAGCCTAATCACGTGTAGTGCCTCTTTAGGCTTGCCAATAGCCTGAAGCAACGCACCAAAACCACGATAAGTTTGCATAAAGGCTGGGTCTTTTTTGAGTGCTTTTTGGTAAGCATCCACGGCCTTTTGCAACGCTCCTGTGTGTCCGTATAAGACGCCCAGATTGCACAACACCTGCACACTCACATCATCTTCTTGCTCCAAAGGCGCAAGAAGGCCAAGGGCTTTTGCGTAGTCGCCTTTTTGATAGGCCTCGTCTGCGTTTTTTAAGATTTCTTCCATTTGCCTACTTTTTGTTTGGTTTTACGCAACAACAAGGGTGAAATTTGCTAACTCATCACCATCGGTACTGATGAAATAGGTTCCAACAGCAACATCATTCATGGCTTCATCGCTCCACGTCACACCATCATTCGACCATTTGTATTGTGCATCATTTGTGGTTACATTGAGCGTGTCATCACCGCTTCCTGAAATCGTAAACGTGTCCGAAGTTCCCCTCCAGTCGTTGAGAGTAGCAGCGTCTAGGCTAACGGTTCCCGTTCCGCCTAAAGCCAACGTTTCTAGATTTGAAAAATCTGCCGAATCAAGCGTTGCAGCGCCATAACCACTTAGGGTTACTGTATCGCTTCCTGCACCACCATCGATGGCAAATCTTCCAATATTGCTAAAATCAAGCGCGAACGTATCGTCTCCACCGCCCCCATTAACTGCTATGGTTTGCCCATTTGAACCGTGTGGCGAAAGGGTTACGTCGTCTGCACTTTCAGAGAGATTCACGGTTTCAAGATTTGAAACGTTGGAAAAATCCAACACCCCATTGACGCTATTGTCAAACTCTATGCAATCAGCGCCACTTGTGCCAAAATCAATGCTTGCAAACTTAGACGTCCATGTGTTAAATTGCCCTGCGTCATTAAAGCTGACAACATCATCGCCATTTGCAAAGGTTAAAGCATCTATTTCCCCAGCATCAATCGTATTAAAATCGTCATTGTCAAATGTCTCAGATGCTGATAAGTTAACAGCCTTGCCAGATAAATTACTAAATCCAAGCTCCCCATACAAAGCGTTAACTTCGGCCAAAGTGCCTGTGATTGTTCCAACCTGCGCAGCATCCACTGTTCCTGTTGTGTAGCCGTTGAGTGTTGATAAATTAGTAGCGCTGAGTGTCACATCGCTAATACTCACCGTTTCATTTCCAAGTCCGCTAATGCCTACTGAAGTATACAGAGTGTGTAAGTTCGCAAAAGTGTCGGTGATACTGGTGACACTTGAAGCATTCACGGCGACACTGGTTTTGCCATCCAGTGCCAAGACATCGCCCACGGAAGACAAGGTAGTGTCAGTGAGGGTTAAGGTGAGGGCATCTGTACCCGTGGCGTTAGCCAAGACTGTGTTTAGGTTATTTGCCGTGTCTGCTGCTACTATTGCGGTGAGGTTTCCGTTGGTGGCACTGGCAATAGTGTTAGCATCACTAGCGGAAATGGCTCCTCCGGTTATCGCTACGGCACGGTTTGGCACTATGGCGAGGGCATCGGCGATGACGGTCGTGAGGTTTGCTGTATCAAATGCTTCTGTAATGGAAGTAATGGAAGTCACCGTAAAGGTATCTACTTTTGCGTTAAGCGCAACAAGGTCACTGGCATCTACGGTTGTGTCATTGGTGGTAAAGGTGATGACATCGTTGGTATCGATGTGTGTGATGGCACCAAGAGTTGCACTCACAGCCCCTGTGGTTAAGGTAGCAGTGAGGATGCCTGTTGTGGCTTGGGCGATGGTGTTGGCGTTGGCGGGGGAGACGGTGTCGCTGATGGTCACCGCTTCATCTCCAAGGCCACTGATGCCTGCTGAAGTATACAGGGTGTGTAAATTCGCATAGGTGTCGGTGATGCTTGTGACACTGGAAGCATTCACGGCGATACTGGTTTTGCTATCCAATGCTAGCACGTTGGCTACGGAAGATAATGTAGTGTCAGTCAGGGTTAAGGTTAAGGCATCTGAACCAGTAGCGTTGGTGAGTACGCCGTTTAGGGTAGCGGCGGTGCTTGAACTTACCGTGGCCGTTACGATGCCGCTGGTTCGGCCAAGGATGATGTTGGCATTGGCTGCGGAGGTCACATCACTTATACTCACCGCTTCATTGCCAAGTCCACTGATTGTTCCGAGTGCTCCTGCATTGTAGAGAGCATTTAAGTCGGTGAAGGTATCGGTGATACTGGTGACACTAGAAGCATTTAGCGCGACACTGGTTTTGCCATCTAGAGCTAACACATCATCCACGGAAGACAAGGTAGTGTCAGTGAGGGTTAAGGTGAGGGCATCTGTACCCGTGGCGTTAGCCAAGACTGTGTTTAGGTTATTTGCCGTGTCTGCTGCTACTATTGCGGTGAGGTTTCCGTTGGTGGCACTGGCAATAGTGTTAGCATCACTAGCGGAAATGGCTCCTCCGGTTATCGCTACGGCACGGTTTGGCACTATGGCGAGGGCATCGGCGATGACGGTCGTGAGGTTTGCTGTATCAAATGCTTCTGTAATGGAAGTAATGGAAGTCACCGTAAAGGTATCTACTTTTGCGTTAAGCGCAACAAGGTCACTGGCATCTACGGTTGTGTCATTGGTGGTAAAGGTGATGACATCGTTGGTATCGATGTGTGTGATGGCACCAAGAGTTGCACTCACAGCCCCTGTGGTTAAGGTAGCAGTGAGGATGCCTGTTGTGGCTTGGGCGATGGTGTTGGCGTTGGCGGGGGAAATGCTTCCGCCTACAATATTAACCGTTTCGTTTCCATCCAAAAGAGCCAATGCGCTTGTCACGACGGTGCCTATGTTTGCCGTGCCTGCAGTTTCCACAAGACCTGTGATGGAACTGTAATCAGAAACAGCAATCTTTACATTGAGCGCAACCAAATCTGACGCGTCCACGCCTGTGGTGTCGGTTGCTGTGAAGGTGATATTGTCTGTAGCTTGAACCTGTGTGATGGCGTTTAACGTGGCCGTTACTGCCCCGGGGGCGAGCGTAGCTGTTAAGACCCCGTCAATAGCTCCTGCTACAGCATTGACATTACTGGCCAAGACAGTAGCGTCACTAAGTGTGATGTTGCCAGCGCCGCTTAGTACGCTTGTTTTTCCCTGCAAAGTACTCATACTCGTACTCAATGTCACGCCACTATCCACAACGATGGTTGAGTTGCCAAAGTTTCCCGTAAAGGTAGAGTTTCCCGTGAATTGTACTGTTTCATTTGCGGGCGTAGTGAGCTGTAAAATAGTCGCATAATCCACACTGCTATCTCCACTCACCTCAACCACGGCACTTCCTGCACCATTCACTACTACGGCGCCATTGGTGACGTGTGCTTCGCTTAGTGTCACGGTGCCATTGCTTACATGTATAACATCAATAATCCCATTTGTACCGTTGATATTGTGTCCTGTGAGGTCAACAGAACTGTTTACATGTAAAGAAACTGTTCCAGAAGCGGAGCCTGTTTTAGTAACTGTGATATTATCAAAATCATGATCACTCATCAACACCGTAGCAACGATAACCAAGCTTCCGCTTCCGTTGAGTGTGATGCCCATGGTTTTATCGTCCAAATCTGTAGCATTTAGGGTCAGCGTATCGCCATCGGCCACGGTAATCGTGTCAAAGTTCAACACCTCAACACCCGACAAATCAACACTCCCCACAAGCGCAAGGGTATTAAGGCCACCACCGCCATCTAGGGTTTCAATGCCCGTTGCATCGGAAACGACGAAGGTATCATTGCCCGCACCACCGATGATTTTTTCGATGCTTTGGAGTGTGTTGGAGTTGGTTCCATCGCTTACAGTTGCGCTTGTGTTGCCATTTCCTACACTCACGTTCAACGCGCTTGCCACCGTCGCATAACTGGCCGTATCGCTGCCCAAACCGCCATTGATTACCGAGCCATCTTGCATTACATGTAAATTAATCCTATCTGCATTTCCCGACAAAGTGTAGTGTTCAAATCCCGTAAACGTGTCTGCCCCGTCGCCACTTGCTGTGCCAACCCCCGCGCTTGTGACGTTGAGCGTGACGCCATTTGCCGCCCCGCTGTAGCTCAGTGTATCCGTTCCTGCACCACCGATGAAACTGTTAGCACCCGCGTTGCCTTCCACAAGGTTCGTGCCATCGCCCATTTTTAAGTGTTCGATTTCAGAGAGTGTATCGGTTGCACTACCGTGAGTTGCAACACCCGTTCTGAGGTTTACATGTACAGAATCAACAGCTTCATAATCCAGCCAATCTTCGCCCTCGCCTCCCATGATAGTGTCGCTTCCTGTTCCTGCAAAGAGTGTGTCGTTCCCGCCGCCACCCATAAGCGTATTGTTGCCGCTCACGCCCCTGATAACATCTGCTGCATTACCGCCAATGAGGACGTTGTTTAGGGTGTTGCCTGTTAGGGTGTTTGATTGGGTCAAAGAGCCCACAATGCCTTCAACGCCCGTCACACTGTCCGTAAACGCCCCGCCAATTGTATGTGCCACCGATGTGGTGCCCACTTCCAGTAACGTCACCGTAATGCCCGTAGTACTGGCGCTATAATCTACTCTGTCGTTTCCTGTTCCACCCTCAATGGTGTCATTTCCCGCACTAGCATAAATGGTGTCATTGCCATCTTCGCCATAGATGGTGTCAACGCCCGTACCGCCGTAGATGACATCCGCTCCATTGCCCGCGCACAAGGTGTTTGTGCCACCTGTTGCGTAGATGGTATCGTCCCCCGCACCCGTGTTGATAACATTGTTTTCACTACTTCCCCAAACCGTGTCGTTACCAGAACTGGTCGTGACGTTGTGAATGTTTACTAGGGTGTCTGTCATGGAGATGGTTGCGCCCCGCCCATCCGCGAGTCCATCTTGCGCGCTTCCGCTTAAATTTACCCGCACATTTGCGCTGTGTGAGTACGAATAATCCACCGTATTCACATCACCACCCCCGTCAATAGTGTCATTCCCGGTTCCACTAAAGAGGGTGTCATTGCCCGCGCCGCCAAGCAAGTGGTTGTTTCCGCTAATGCCATACATCAAGTCTGCCCCAGCACCACCGCTAAGGGTATTTCCCGAAGCGTTGCCCACCAGTACATCCGCTTGTTCTGTGCCTTGGATGTGCTCAATACTGGTTATCACTTGATTGTATTCCGTCCCATCAACGCTAAACCTAGCGCCCAATGGCCCTGCTATGCCACCCAAGTTAAGGCTCACGCCTCCTGTAGTCGCAATGAGACTAAAGTCAACCCAGTCTTCTCCACTTCCTCCGTCTATTTCGTCGTTTCCAAGACTGGCAAATATCGTATCATCGCCCGCGCCTGTTTGGATAATATTGCGCTCGTCGTTTCCTCGAACAATGTCACCATAGCTTGTGCCATCAATATTTTCTACGCGCACCACCGTTCCAGGTTGGCCATAGCTACTCACAAAGCGCCCCGCATCGATACTACTACCGCCCCCGTAACTGAGCGCATCACTCCCGATATTTACAACCACGCCTTGGGTTCCACCATCAAAACGCAAAGTGTCATTGCCTAAACCGCCATCGATGGCATCTTGCCCAGAACCTGCGTAGATGATGTCATCATTATCCCCCGCATCGATGACGTTATTGCCCGCTTTTGCATAAATAGTGTCATTGCCAATTCCACCAAAAATAGTGTCATTGCCTGTACCTCCAAAAATCAGGTCATTGCCATCATTGCCATGCAATATGTTGTTGCCAGAAACACCAAATATCGTATCATTACCATCGCCACCATAGATAGTATCATTGCCGCCCATGGCCCAGATGGTATCATTGCCACCGTATCCATGAACCGTATCATTGTTGTTTGAACCAACAAAAATATCTGCGTATCCTGTCATGTAAAATTGTTCAAAATCAGGGTTTGTGCCCTCTTGGTACAGATAGTCATAACTTCCTCTACCGTCTGTAATCCTGTAAAAATCATAACTTCCATCAGCCAAAGTTGCCAGACCTGAAACTTCAATAGAAGCCATGACAACAGCTTGATTTGATAATGCCAATGCGCCTATGTCCGTCGCCATAGCGTTGTAATCTGCAGCGGTGATAGCATTGAAAATTACTCTTGCTCCTTGATTTGCCCCAAGGTTATGGTACATATCAAGGGTATCTTGCCCTGCTCCACCTATTAGGGTATCGTTTCCGTAGTTGTTTGCAACCCTATCATCGCCCGCACCCAAATCCACAACATTGCTTCCGCCGCGCGAAAGCACGTGGTCGTTACCACCGTACATGATGAACGTATTATTAGCGTTGCTTCCCCAGACGGTTTGGCCTCTATTACCGTCAAAGTCAATCACATTTTGAATATTGTATACCTTGCTGTCTCCCGCATTGTTATTCTGCAGGTCAAAATTGCTAATCGCTCCACTCATGTTTTGTAAACTGAGCCAGTTGTTCCCGCCTTCGCCGTCTATGTGGTTGATGCCTGTGCTAAGAAAGATGGTATCATCCCCACCGCCAGCCATAATGGAGTTGTTTTCTCCGTGTTTTCCCATGAGCCAGTCAACACCTTCAGTGCCCTTAATATGCTCCACCTGTCGCACATAATCAAAACTACCCGTTTGCGCACCTGTGCTATCTAGCCTGAAAATCTGCGAATAATCGCCATTTAAATACGCCCTATCACCACCATCTGCAAACGCAACCGTTGACTCTAAGTTGACACTGATGCCATAGTCTCCGTTTAACGCTAGAGTATTGTAATTTATCCAATCCCCTTCCAAATCCTCAAACACGCCCCCGACCAAATCTCCGCCGATGAGAAAGTCCGTATTAAACGAACCGACCAACGTGTCAGCCCCTTGTCCACCGATGGCAACATCGCCTCTTGCGCCACCACCTTTAACGGTAGCAGTGTAAAGCGTATCGTTTCCTGTGCCACCATAAAGGGTGTTTTCTCCACCCGTTCCATAAAGGGTGTCGTGCCCACCAAGACCAGAAATACTATTGTTATTTGCATCGCCGATGAGCGTATCACTGTAATTTAGCGTTCCTGTGATATTGTGAATATCGAGGACATAATCTTCCGTATTTCCATACCCATCATCGTACACAATCCCTGTGCGACCCGTACCGCCAACAGCTGCGCTAAGGTCTACATGTACGCCGCTTGGAGCGTAGTAAAAACTGATGGTATTGTTCCCATGAACCCCACTGCCCGCGTAATGCGTCGTTCCACCCACAGTCACAATGCCCGCATCGCCACCGTCGTATTTATCTATGCCACTCCCGCCGTGTAACGTGTCATCGCCCGTGCCGCCTATAAGGAAGTTATTTCCTGCTGTTCCAAAAATAACATCATTGCCGCCATTTCCGTGAAGCGTGTTATCGTTGCCATCACCCCTTAACTCATCCCCAGCATTTGTGCCAAAAAGATTTTCTACTTCAAAGATAGTCGTTGTGCCAAGGCTTCCTGTGATGCTTCCCGCATTTAAGCTTGCCGTGACACTCGTTAAAATAGCTTCAAAGCTAAGCCAGTCGCCACCACCTACCGCCGATGTCCCATGGCCTTGTCCCCCGCCACTTACGGTGTGTCGCCCGCCATAGATAGTGTCGCCCCCATTGGTAGCAATAATCCAATCATCGCCATCGCCCCCATCAAGCCTATTCCAGCCATCCGATCCTTTGATGACATCATCGTAACTCGACCCTACGATGCGAGCAATGTTATAGAGCTTGTCCTCGCCACCAAAACCATTGGCGGTGACGTTGCTTGTTCCAACACCTGCGCTCACGCTTAAATCCACGTCAATACCGCTTGTAGCCAAGGCGTAACTGACCGTATCATCTCCATTGGCACTGTAGCTCTCTACCACGCCCGTAGCATCAAGCACAACATCGCCGCCGTAGTAGCTGTTGTTGCCTGCATTGGCGTAGATGAGGTCATTGCCCCCGCCGCCAGCGATGATGTCATTGTTGCCACTTGCCCAAATGGTGTCGTTGCCTCCTTGCGCCAAAACCGTAGTGGCAAGGGTCGCACCTCTAAGGTCTATCCTGTCCGCATAATTTGACGCAACAATCGCCTCAAAAGAGCTCAACAGTGTGTCTGTTCCTTCGGTATCGCTCGTGATTGTATTGTTTGCAATATCCACCACAATGGCCGACTCAGCACTTAAGTAGTGCAAAACATCTCTGCCAGCCCCTCCAATAAAGGTGTCATCCCCAGTGCCACCCATAAAGGTGTTATTGCCGCCCAGACTCCCGTCTAAAATGTCGTTACCCGCACCGCCTTCTAGGATGTCGTTGCCTGAGCCTCCATAAAGAGTGTCGTTGCCCGCACCACCTAGTAAACGGTTGTTGCCCGCAATCCCATAAAGGGTATCTGCCCCTTCGCCCCCATCTAGCGTGTCGTTACCAGTAGCGCCATAAAGAGTGTCGTCCCCTTGGCGTCCCCATAGGGTATTGTCTCCCCCTGTGGCGTACAAAACGTTATTGGCACTGTTGCCTAAAATCGTGTCGTTGTGTTCGCTTCCATGCACGGTATTAACGGCTTCAACATAACCGTTTTGAGAAGCATTGGTAGTCAAAAATCCATCACGGTAAATTCTAAAATCGCCCATGTCAAGGTACACGCCCGTCGAACCACCAACGGCACCCACCGCCGCAGTGTCGTAGCGCAAGGTATTGTTGCCACCACCACCCATAACCGTGTCGCCACCGCTACTGGCCAAAAAAGTGTCGTTGCCCGAACCGCCGATGAGCACATCTGCTTGCGTCATACCGCCTTGCAAGGTATTGTTCCCCGCAAATCCCATGATGGTATTGACCCGCGTCGCGTCGCCCGTGATGACGTCGTTGCCCAAGGTGCCGATGATATGTTCGACTTCCATAAGAGTATGGCTGTAGCCTGAGTTAACCGTCGCGTTTCCCGCACTGTTTAAAACAATATCCACCGGCCCCGCAAGGTTAGAATAATCAACCCAATCATCCCCCAAACCTCTTCCGTCATACACATCGTTTCCACTGCGTGCGATAAATGTGTCGTTACCATCCCCTGCGATGAGTGTATTGTTTCCACCCACACCGTCCAAGATGTCGTTACCGCTAGAACCATCCAAGGTGTTGTTAGCGCCACCACTTCCCAAAAGGGTGTCATTGCCTGTTGAGCCGATAAGATGGGTAAAATTACTCACTTGGTCGTACCCTGTTGCCGCCCCTGTGATTTCACCTGTGCCCAAATCCGCATTAATGCCGCCCGACCACCTGCTGTAATCAAGCGTGTTGTTTCCGCCACCGCCATTGTAGATATCGTTGCCCGAACTTGCGATGATGGTATCATCGCCCAGTCCTGAAAAAATAGTATCAGAAGCGCCGTTTCGTCCTTCAAAAACATCCGCGTCGCTTGTGCCGATGATAGACTGGACATTGCTCACATTAAGGGTGCCAAATCCACCGCCAACTCCTTGATTTTCTACGTTACTAAACTGGCTTCCCCTAGCACCTGCATCTTGAAGCGAGAAAACCACGCCTCCTGTTGGGGCAAAATCATTATCGGGATTGCTAAAATCTATCGTATTTACTCCCCCGCCTCCATCAATGCGGTCATTGCCAAGCCCTGCAATAAAAGTGTCGTTATTCAAGCCACCATACAAGGCGTTGGTACCGCCCATGGATTTGATGAGGTTATTGCCAGCGTTGCCGTAAATGACATTGTTTTGCGTGGCGTTACCAATGAGCGTATCGCCGTAAGCGGACCCGTAAATGTGCTGAATGCTACTGAGCGTATCCACGCCCTCATACACACCATAACGTTGTGCCGTACCTGCGGCGATGCTCCCGTAAGCTGCATCGCTTAGATTCACCACCACTTTGTCTGAAAACTCACGGTAGTCCACCATGTTGGTGCCACTACCGCCATCTAAAAGGTTATTGCCGCGCGCACCATAAAGGGTGTCATCGCCCCCGCCGCCGTAAAGTGCGTTGTTTTCATTGTTTCCGATGAGCGTATCTGCCCCGCCGCCACCAATGACCGTGTTAATCCCAGAAAGTGCGTCTAGGTCAATCTCACTTCCGCTCGCCTTTCCTTCTCCCAAATTCACCACCACGGACGTAGCGATGGCCGCGTATGTTACGGTGTTGTTTCCCGCACCGCCGCGCATGTCGTCTCTACCGCCGCCGCCGATAAAGGTGTCATCACCCGTGCCCCCAAAAAGGGTGTTGGTACCACCGTTACCTTGCAAGGTGTTGGTGCCCTCTGTTCCCCAGATGATGTTGTTGCTGTTGTTGCCCACAAGGGTGTCATCACCCGTTCCGCCGATGATATTTTCAATGCTAATGAGCGTGTCCGTACCGCCCACCCTTACGCCAGTTCCCAAAGCAGGAGCATTTCCAAGGGTTACATGTACACCATCCGTTGTCCAGCTGTAATCCACCGTGTCGCTTCCACCGCCCCCATCAAGGGTGTTATCGCCGCCATTGCCCCGCAAAGTGTCATTACCAAGGCCGCCTTCTAAGATGTTACTTGTGGCACTGCCGATTAAGGTATCGTTGCCACCACCGCCGATAGCGTTATTGATGTGTTCTAAAACATCCGTACCAAACCCTCTGGCTTCGCCTACATGTAAGTCGATAATCACGCCACTGTTTACCGCGCTGTAGTCCACTGTGTCGCTACTTGAAGCATCACCGATGAGCCTGTCATTGCCCGCACTTGCGACGATGGTATCATCACCAAGCCCTGCCCAAATCGTGTTGTTTTCACTATTGCCCGTAAGGGTGTCGGCGTGTTTTGTACCGATGAGATTGTGAAAGTTTGCTATGGCGTCAGTATAGGCGCCGTGATTCACACTCGTGTCAGACAAGCTGATGGTTAGTCCAGACCCATCGCTCGCCACACTGTCACGGTAAAAAGAGTAATCTAGCGTGTTAGTGCCTTCTTGTCCGTCTAACACGTTATTACCATTTTTTCCGCTGATAGTGTCGTTTCCTCTACCCCCTAAAATCGTATTGTTTGCGTCATTTCCCGTGAGTGTGTCGGCGATATTGGAACCGATGATGTTGTTAATATTTCGCAACGTTGAAGTGGCCCCATCAAGCGACGCAGTGCCGTGGGTAAGGGTTGCACCCAAATCTACAATAGCACTGTGCTGTGCATCAGCAAAGGTCACCCAGTTGTTACCGCCCTCGCCGTCAAGGTAGTTTTCCCCACCTCTTCCTCCAAGGGTATCATCACCCTCTCCACCAAAGAGGGTGTTATTGCCCGTATCTCCAAGAAGGGTGTCATTGCCCGAAGAACCACGCACGATTTCAATGTTTACGAGGGTGTCGGTGCCAAGCAAGACATTGGCGCCATCAAACTTTTTGCCTTGACGGCTCTCAAGGTCTACCACGACGCGGTTCAATCCAACGGCGCGAAACTCGACCGTATCGATTCCTGAACCGCCATCGATGTAATTATTACCCAAACCGCCCACTAAAAAATCATCCCCTTTATTTCCGTAAAGGTAATCATCCCCCGTGCCACCGATGAGCGTGTCATCACTGCCCATATAGAAGGCATCGTTACGGTCAGCACTTAAAATGCTCTCAGCACGCAGGTTTGTTGTGTTTTCTGAAGGAACTGTGGAAGCATCAAAAGCGCTCAAAGCATCTGCTGGATTAATAGCATCACTATAAAGCGTATAAGTTCCACTTGTGATTTTTAGCACATCTCTTGCATTATTAACCCGCACAAAAAGGCCAGCTACGCCTCTGTCGTCCACATAAGAAATCCCGTCGATGGTTGCGGCTATTTGATTATCCTCAACCATTTGCTTGATTTCAGCGGCTGAGAATCCTTCTTTGAAGCCATAAAGGTAGTTATTGCCCCCAATACCAACAAGGGTATCATCGCCTCCAAGCCCTCTAAGGGTATTGTTGTCGGCATTGCCGATGATAAGGTCTTCGTAATTTGA
>JACUTV010000009.1 GCA_014859645.1 Campylobacterales bacterium | reverse complement strand
TAATGCCTTACATGTAAGGACGCTTAGGGGTCCTTACCCACTGACGAGTTACCTTAATTTTCACATCCAAACACAAGCATCATTTTAGTATCATGCCTCTTCGCTATGATTTTGCCATCCATAAGGAAGTGCATGAAGTTTTTAATTGATTTTTTAGACAATGACGCCATTGAAAAAACCCACGTGTTTACGCACCTCAAATGCTCCAAAGAAGAAGCCCTTGCCCTGCGTCACATGACCTCTCAGTACCTAGCAGGCACCATCGACCTTTCGGTGAGTGAGGTATTGATGGAGCTTTTTGGCACCAAAGCGTACAACCACCTTAACCATTTGCCAGTGATGAAAAGCTTGATGGATTCAGGCTGGGTCATCCAAAGCAGTTTTGCGGGACTGAAGATGGGCGAGGTGTCTAACTTGGAACTTTTCAACTCGTCGGTGTGCCTTAGCACGACTTTTTTGAAACTCTTAGAGGAAGGAACGTTGGAGATGATTTTGCCTGAAACCACTCCTTATGCTGATCACCTTGAATACCTCAAAGACCAATTTTTCCGTATTGAACTGTACCAAAAACTAGGCGCGACACGCCAAAATGGCCCGGAATTTTCCCACGGCTTTAACCGCTTGCAAACCACCCTTGTGATGCTAGAAGCGAAAATCGCTGAGCGCATTAAAGCGACAAAAAACGAAATCATCATCGAGGCGTTGTTTGAAGAGCATTTGCTGGAAGAAAAAGAGCAAATCATCTTTCTCGCCCTTTTAAAAGAAGAATACGCGGGCGAATTTGAAAGCTTGCGCGAAATGAATACCCTCATCTCTTTGGTGAGTTATGATGATTATGAAAAAATCAAAAACCGTGCGCTTTTGGAGGAAGGCTCCAAACTTGTGGAGAGTGGGTTGATTGATTATGATGAAATGCTCACCGCGTTTGGGGGTGTGGCGCGCAGTTTTTACATTCAAGAAGATATTTTGCAAAAAATCATGCACCCCGATAAAGAGAAAAAAAACAAAAAAATCAAACTCGACATGCTCGTAGAACAACAAGAAATTTTTGAACTCATCGACCCCAAAACCTCCTTGGATGATGTGGTCATGCACCCTAAAACCAGAGAGCTCATGAACACCTTGTTAAAGCAAGTAGACCGCACGGTGGTAGCGCGCTTAAAAGAGTGGGGCATCAAAAAAAACAGGCGCGGGATTGACGCGAAAGTGTTGTTGTACGGGCCTCCGGGTACAGGTAAAACCATGACGGCGGTTTCGTTGGCAAAGTCGTTGAAAAAGCGGGTGCTTAGTTTTGATTGTTCAAAAATCCTCTCCAAATACGTGGGTGAGAGCGAGCAAAACGTGCGCAAGATTTTTGACACGTATAAAGAGATGTGCATCAAAACCAAAAGCGAACCCGTGTTGCTGTTAAACGAAGCGGACCAGTTTTTGAGTGCCAGAAGTGCCGATGGAGGTTCGGGTGCGGATAAGATGCACAACCAAATGCAAAATATTTTCCTAGAGCAAATTGAGCGCTTTGAAGGCATTTTGATTGCAACGACCAACTTTTTGGAGAGTTTGGACGTGGCTTTTTCAAGACGGTTTGATTATAAAATCGCTTTTGAAAAACCCGACTTCAAACAACGCCTTGATTTATGGCGGCGTGTGCTTCCAGAAAGCGCGGTGTATGAGGCGGATTTTAACATTGAAATCTTGGCCAACTACCCTCTAAGCGGTGGGCAGATCGTGGTGGTGTTGAAAAACACAGCACTCAAAGTTGCCATCAAAGAAGAACCAATTTTTACCATGGAGGATTTTATTCAAGCCATTACGCGAGAAACAAGCGGTGCCTTTGGGGAGGGTAAAACCATGGGATTTGCCCAATAAACACCCCAAAAGTGTTACATGTAAGGACTATCTAAAAAGATGGGATAAAAATGGGACTTTTGAAAGGTTTTCTAAACCATCTTTTTTGTATATTGACTACCCTGTACCTTCATTGAAAAGGATATTTATGACGCATATGGACTTTGCCCACCCCTATTTTGGGGTATTTGTGATGTTGACGTTTGCCACGGTCATCTTTTTTGGCATTGTATTTTTAGCCCGCACAGTGGGCAATAAATTTGCCAGAAAAGACACGGAAAAATTAAAACTCTCCATTTACGAGTGCGGCCCAGAACCGACCAAGCAACCCAACCGCATCTCCGCCCAGTTTTACACCTTTGCTTTGTTGTTTATCTTGTTTGATATTGAGATTATTTTCATGTTTCCGTGGGCAGTGAATTTTAAAGTCCTCGGATGGTTTGGTTTCGTAGCCATGATTTTCTTTTTAGGACTATTAACCATCGGCTTTTTGTACGAGTGGAAAAAAGGAGCACTTGAATGGCACAGCATCAAGTAGAGTATTTAAACAGCGGTGGACTTCCCATCGCGCTGACTTCGGTAGACAAGTTGGTTCAATGGGGGCGTAGCAACTCCGTGTGGGCGCTGAGCTACGGGTTGGCCTGTTGTGCCATTGAAATGATGGCAGCAGGGGGCAGTCGGTACGACTTTGACCGCTTTGGGACTATCTTTCGTGCCAGTCCTAGGCACTCAGATGTCATGATTATCGCGGGGACGTTGACCAAAAAACACGCGGAATTTACGAGGCGTTTGTACGACCAAATGGCAGAACCCAAATGGGTCATCAGCATGGGAAGCTGTGCAAACACAGGGGGCATGTTTAACACCTACTCCACGGTTCAAGGAGTCGACCGCATCATTCCTGTCGATATTTACTTGCCAGGATGCGCCCCGCGCCCCGAAACCTTGCAGTACGCCTTGATGCTTTTGCAAAAAAAGATTCGTCGTCAAGGTGCTAACCGCAAGCAAGCCCCCAAAAGGTTGGTCTAATGCGACCCTACCAAGATAAGCACAATGTGCAAAAAAAAGCGTACTATACGGACCGTTTCAACATCCAGCCTTCCCTGCCACGCCTTGAAGTCGCAGAAGACTCTTCTTTTCATGCTACGCTCTTACATGTAAAGGGTTTGGTGGATGTTTTGGAGGCATACGTGGAAGCAGGCCAGTTGGTGGTATGGGTTGCACCCACGGCCAATGTGTGTGCCCTTGAAGCCTTTAAAACAGCAGGCTATGAAAACCTTAGCGAAATGAGCGCGGTGGATTTTATCGCCCAAAAGGGTGGCTTTGAAGTGTTTTATCAGCTGCTTTCCATGGAAAAACACGAGCGCGCTAGGGTAAAGTGTTTTGTGCCCCAAGGAGAAACTTTACACAGCGTGACATCCGTGTATAAAAGTGCCAACTGGTCAGAACGAGAAATGTACGATATGTTCGGGATTTTACTTGAAAACCATCCTTACATGAAACGGCTGTTGATGCCCGATGATTGGCAAGGGCATCCGCTGCTTAAAACTTACCCTCTTCAAGGGGACGAAGCGGCTCAATGGTACGAGATCGATACCATCTTTGGCAAAGAATACCGCGAGGTCGTTGGCCCTGAAAATCGTGATCCTGCGCGGGTAGACGAGCGCGATACGACCCACTTTTCGCGCATAGGCCACGAAGTGGAAGCGGGCGCACCTTACAGCGCGACGCCCATCTCCCAAGAATACCAAGAAAAAGGCGGCATCGCCGTGGTGAGTAATGTCACCAAAGAGGGTGCTAAGACCTTGAAAGAGAGACCCTAAGCATGGAAAACCAATCCCCAAACAGACTTCGACCTTTTTTTGAAAACATTGCCTTTGAGCGCGAAGATAACCGCATGGTTATCAATATGGGCCCCCAGCACCCTTCTGCCCACGGACAGTTGCGGCTCATCTTAGAACTTGATGGCGAAATGATTACTAAAGCCGTTCCTTGCGTAGGCTACATGCATCGAGGCATGGAAAAAATGGCCGAAAACATGATTTACAACGAGTTTATCCCCACCACGGACCGCATGGATTATGTGGCGGCTTCGTCCAACAACTACGGCTTTGCTTTGGCTGTGGAAAAACTGTTGGACATCCAAGCCCCCAGACGTGCGGAAGTCGTCCGTACGATTCTTTTGGAACTCAACCGCATCACTTCTCACTTGTTGTGGCTTGCAACCCACGCCCTAGATGTGGGTGCCATGACCATCTTTTTGTACGCCTTTAGAGAGCGTGAATATGTCCTAGACCTCATAGAGGCCTACTGTGGTGCACGCCTTACGCACTCAGCCATTCGCATCGGCGGGGTTCCGTTGGATTTGCCTGAAGGCTGGACAGCAAAACTGGCCGCTTTTTGTGAAAAATTCCCCAACGATATAGACGACTATGAAGGGCTTTTGACCAAAAACCGCATCTGGAAAATGCGCCTTGAGGGCGTAGGCGTCGTCACCGCCGAACAAGCCAAAAGTTGGGGTTGTACGGGGGTGATTTTACGGGGGGCTGGTATAGAGTGGGACATCCGAAAAGAAGAACCTTACGCCGTGTACGAAGAGCTAGATTTTGACGTGCCTGTGGCCAAAGAAGGCGACAGCTACGCGCGCTATTTGCTTTACATGGAAGAGATGCGCCAAAGTACGCGCATGCTCAAACAACTTATCCGTTTGTACCAAGAGAGTGCACCTGGCATCATGGCCCACGCCCCCCAATACATCAGTTCCCCTAAAGAGCAACTCATGACGCAAAACTACGCGCTCATGCAACACTTTGTGCTCGTAACCCAAGGGATGCGCCCTCCTAAAGGAGAAGTGTACGTGGCAACCGAATCTCCCAAAGGAGAGCTTGGCTTTTACATCAACTCCCAAGGTGACCCGTATCCTTACCGTTTAAAGGTACGCGCACCTAGTTTTTACCATTGTGGGTTTTACCAAGAGTGGATGGTGGGGCAATATTTGGCGGATGTGGTGACCATCCTTGGAAATTCGAACATTATTTTGGGCGAAATCGACCGATAGGAGAGGGAATGCAACGCTATGATTTACGACACTTAAAAGAGGATTTTTACCCACGCATGGAAGCGATTTTAAACGAAATGGCGCCCAGCGAAGTCGCTATTTTCATGTTTGAAGTGGGCGATTTTTCGCCTGTGCAAAAAAGCGCAGATGTGGTGAAATCTTTGGGGCATGAACTCATGAATTCGTTGAAGTTTAACGAAGTGGATTGGACGATTGTCGTCAAGAAAAAAGCGAGTTAGGATGAAGATGATGAAACTCTCGGAAGCACTGCATCACTTTGGCGTACCTTTGGAAACATTTGCCTCACAAGATGTGGATACGGTGCTCTTATTTGGGGCATTTATTGGGCGAGACGATGCTCATTTACTTGGCGAAGTGTTAGGGTCAGAACTTCCTTTTGTGGCACTCTCCACCATGGAAGACCCGCGCCTTGGTGCGTTTTATAAATACGAGGCAGGAACGGAAGAGGGCGTACTTGGCATCCTCACCAAAGCACTCTACCAAGGCACAGACCCTTCCCTTGAAGTTTTTTTTGACGCGCTAGATGAAGGGTATTTGAGTGCAGAATGTAACGTTGGTGAAGAAGAAGCTCTCGAAGTGGCGACTGCGTTACAAGGACGGCGGGTGATGTGTGTACTTGGTGCGGATTTGGAGCACCATTTTCACGCTCCTCTTCTTGCTCAGTGGTTAAAACTGCTTTCACATGTCGCTACGGTTTCCTTTGTGATGGCAGGCCATGAGGCCACAAAGGTTCAGACACTTCCCCTTGAACTGCCCCAGCCTCCAGAGGTGTTGGAGAGTTTTGATGGGACGATTGCGTATGCCTGTCCCGCTTTAACCAAAGAAGAAGAGTCGCAACTGTTGGGCTCACGCCAATTTGGAATTGCGGCGAAAGTCAAACACGGAGACACGGTAGAGATTCACAGTGCCCTAGGGGTGCAAGTGCGTACCTTTTACATGGATGAAGCCATGAAAGGCACCGTAGCCTTGTTGCCTTACGCCCATGTTCCTGCACAATTTCGCTATGTGCACTCCACTATCAAGCAAGTAGGATAGCCGATGATTACAATTACAATTGACCAAATCCCTTGTCAAGCAACGGAAGGGGAGTTTGTTTTAAATGTCGCGCGACGGCATCGCATTTTTATTCCCGCGCTGTGTTACGTCAGTGGATGTTCGCCTACCCTTGCCTGTCGGCTATGTTTGGTGGATATTGACGGTAAGCGTTCGTACGCGTGTAACGCCAAAGCCAAAGAAGGCATGAATGTTATCACAAAAACCGAGGAGATTGAGGCAGAACGCAAGGCCATCATGCAGGTGTATGACATCAATCACCCCCTTGAATGTGGTGTATGCGACCAAAGTGGGGAGTGTGAACTTCAAAATTACACCCTTGAAATGGGCGTAGACCACCAAGCCTTTGCTATCCAAGACACCCACCGCCCTGCCAAAACATGGGGAAAGATTCATTATGACCCTTCTTTGTGCATCGTGTGTGAACGGTGTATCACCGTGTGTAAAGATAAAATCGGAGAATCTGCCCTAAAAACCGTTCCACGAGGTGGCGAACCTTTGGATAAAGAGTGGAAAGAAAAGGTCCCCAAAGACGCCTTTGCCATGTGGAATAAACTGCAAAAATCCCTCATCGGGCCAACGCAAGGCGAAACCCTTTCGTGTACGTTTTGTGGGGAATGTACGGCCGTGTGTCCTGTTGGAGCGTTGGTGGGAACGGACTTTCAATACCGTGCAAATGCGTGGGAGCTTACAAGGATTCCTGCGTCTAACCCCCACAGTAGCGATTGCGCGTTAATGTATTATGAAGTGAGACACAAAAGCATCCAACACCCACAAGAGACCATTTACCGTGTCACGAATGATATTCATTTTGGTACCTTAAACGGCGCGGCGCGCTACGGGTATGATTTTGAAAATACGGTGGCCACAAAAGACAAAAATGCTTTTGACACTGTGGTAAATGCTTTGCAAAGTGGTGAAGTGAAAACTGTTTCTTTTAACAGTTTCATCACCAACGAAGAAGCTTTTATCTTGCAAAAGTTCAAAGAAAAACTAGGTGTTCGTTTGGTAAATCCTGAGGCAAAAGCATACCAAGCGTTTCTAGCAGGATTTTCTAGCACTAGCGGAAAAAGTTTATACGGCGCCACCCTCGAGACCATTACCCAGAGTGATTTTATCGTTTCTGTGGGAACGGCTCTTAAAACTGACGCGCCCAACGCGGGCTATGCGGTAAACAATGCGCTTACCATGAATAAAGGTGCGGGCGTTTATTTTCATCCTGTTCCTGACGCGGTGGTTTCGGGGTATTCCAAAAACATGCTAAGCGTGACCCATAAGGTCGGAAGCGAAGAAGCCGTGCTGTTGTGGTTGCTTGGACGCTTTGGAGAAGAACTGCCTAGCCACATCACCACCTTACTTGAGGGCTTTGTGGTCAAAGGCACTAAGGAAGTTAGTGAGGTTGTGAAAGAAGTGGTCACGGAAACAGTGGTCGATGAAGCAACGGGTGAGCGCAAAGAGGTTGAAAAAACCCTCAGTAAAACGGTGACAAAAACCGTAGAAGTAACACAAAACACCTTGTGGGAGACCATGGGTGTGGAAGATTTGGATGAGAGTATTCAAAAGCTTTTAGAGAAAAAAGAACGCTTTAGTTTGGTTGCGGGGGAAGACCTTTACGCCCATCCGCGTGCCAAAGAGCTTAGCGCGCTGTTGGGACTCATCGCCCGCTATACTCCTTTTGACGTGATGCTTGTTCCCTCTCAAACCAACACCCTAGGCGTTGCTTTGTTGTGCGAATTAGACGAAGCCAAAGAAGGCAAAGTGCTTGGCTACAACGAAAAGGGCGACATGGTACTTAGTGCCCTAGGCAAAGGAATCTTAGACATGCCTGCCCTTAATCAGCAAGAAGGCACTTTTACCAACATGGACAAGCGCGTTGTGCCTACCAATGTTGCCCTTCCTTATCACGGGTATTGCCTCAATGACCTAGCCAATGCCCTCGGGATTCAAGCGGCGTTAACGGTGGATTACACCGAGCAATTGCCCCAAGATAAAGGGTACGAAGCAAGACCTTTTGACACGCTGCCCAATTGTTTTGCCAATGATGGCACACAGCTTCGCGGGTATTGTTTACATGTAAACGAATGCGCGCCCCAAGAGCATCTTTCTCCCTTACATGTAAGCTCTTTTGATGAAAGTTTGGTGTATCGCGCTAATCCCGTGCACCACTTTAGCCCCTTTACCAATAAAGCCCACCAGCTAAACGAAGCGGGGGCCTTGTATGTCTCTTCTACGTTTTTAGAAGCCAAAGGATGGAAAGACGGGCAGATGGTAAAACTAACGGGCCAAGAGGGACACACGTTGGTGGTAGCGATGAAAGTCGATTCTTTTTGGGAAGGCATGATTCCCTACTTGCCCACGTTTGACACCAAGCTTGAAACGGCTCCGTTCTTTTCAGGATACCGTTTTGCGCAGGTAACGTTTGAAGGAGTGAGCCATGAGTAGCGAGATGGCCTATGTGATTGAAACCTTGGTAAAAGCCCTTGTAATTATTGCGCTGTTTTCGGCGTTGGCAGGGTTTGCAACCTACGTAGAGCGAAAGATTTTGGCCTTCATGCAACGCCGCTTGGGGCCAATGATGGTCGGACCTTACGGGTTGTTGCAATTGGTTGCGGACATGATTAAGCTCTTTACCAAAGAGGACGTGGTGCCTAAAAATGCGGTTAAACCCATCTTTCTCATCGCGCCTCTCATCGCGGCCATCGCGGCTATGACCGCTTTAGCCGCGGTGCCGTTGTTCCCTGAATTTACGGTTTTTGGGCACACGGTGCGTCCTATCTTAGCAGACGTGGGTGTGGGCGTGTTGTTTGTCATGGGTGTGGCTTCCGTGAGCATGTACGCACCGCTACTTGCAGGGATGAGTAGCTCCAACAAATGGGGATTGTTAGCTTCCGCCAGAGCCGTGGTGCAGTTGCTTTCCTTTGAAGTGGTTTCAGGGTTTGCCTTGTTGGCACCGATTATGATTATCGGGTCGTTGTCGCTCATCGACATTAACAACTACCAAATAGGTGGGGTTGCGGAGTGGATTATTTGGAAACAGCCTTTGGCTTTTGTGTTGTTTGTCATCGCAATTTTTGCGGAAACCAACCGTACGCCTTTTGACCTTTTGGAACACGAAACAGAGATTACGGCGGGGTATGGCACGGAGTATTCGGGAATGCGTTGGGGGATGTTCTTCATCGGAGAATACGCCAACATGTTTACCGCTTCTTTTTTGGTTTCATTGATTTTCCTCGGTGGGTTTAACCCCATGTGGTTTATCCCTGGAGCCTTGGCGATTATCTTAAAAGTTTGTTTTTTGATTTTCTTTTTTATGTGGGTGCGGGCCGCGTGGCCACATATTCGCCCAGATCAGCTCATGTGGTTGTGTTGGAAAGTGTTGATGCCATTGGCACTGCTTAACATCCTAATCACGGGCATTGTGATACTTTAGGAGGGGTTATGAAACCATTAAACACGCGAAACAGTGCTTACATGTACGTCCAAGAAGAAGTACACCCAACGACACCTTGGGAGCAGTTTAGGCAAGTGATTGCCCGCACCTTTAAGGGCGAGCTTTTTGTGGGACTTTGGATTGTGTTTCGAGAAATGATTAAAAAAGACAACTGTGCAACCATCCAATACCCCCTTGAAAAAATCCCCATGAGCCCACGCTACCGCGCTATTCATAAGCTTTTGGTCTTAGTGGAAAGCGGTAATGAGCGTTGCATCGGCTGTGGGTTGTGTGAAAAAATCTGCATCGCCAACTGCATTCGCATGGACACGAAACTAGGGGAAGATGGACGCAAAAAAGTAAGCGAATACACCATTAATTTTGGGCGATGTATCTTTTGCGGGTTTTGTGCTGAGGTGTGTCCAGAACTTGCCATTGTGCATGGGGGAGAGTACGAAAATGCCAGCGAACAACGGGCGCATTTTGCACTCAAAGAAGACATGGTAACACCGTTAGAAACATTCAAAGCAAACAAACAACGTGAATACGATGGCTTTGGCGCGCTTTCAAAAGAAGCGGACCAGTGGGTCACAAAAACACCGTTAGCATATTAGGGGTTACGATGTATGAAGCAATAGCCTTTTACCTTTTTTCGGCGTTAACACTAGGGATGTTTAGCATCACTGTGTTAAGTAAGCACGCGCTGTATTCCATGAGCGCATTGGCGGGTGGGATGATTTTCATCTCAGGATTCTTTTTTTTGCTAGACGCAGAGTTTTTGGGCGTGGTACAAATCATCGTCTACTCAGGGGCTGTGATGGCCTTGTACGCGTTTGGGATGATGTTTTTTGACACCACCCAAGAAGTACGGGAAAAAACCGAATGCAAAAAGACCCTCTACGCGCTCTCTTTGTTCAGTGCAGTACTGATTGTGGTGATTGTAGCCGCACCTATTTTGGGGGCAAACATCGAAGCAACGTATCCCGTGAGTGCAGAACTCGGAAACGTCCAAACCATCGGGTTAGTGCTTTTTACCAAATACCTCGTCCCCTTTGAACTCGCGGCAGTCATGTTGCTTGTGGCGATGATTTCGGGGATTATTTTGGTAAGCAAGCGGCTAGACCACAGCATTACACTTCATGAAGAAGACCCAAAAGAGGAGGCATTATGATTACCCTAACACACTACCTTGTGGTGGCAGGCGCGATGTTTGCTATTGGTTTGGTGGGAATTATGCGGCGTAAAAACCTCTTGATGCTCTTCTTTTCCACGGAAATTCTTTTGAACGCGGCCAATGTTGGGTTTGCCGCCGTGTCGAAGTTTTACGGAGACATCACGGGGCAAATCTTTGCCTTTTTTATCATTGCAGTGGCCGCAAGTGAAGTGGCGGTGGGGTTAGGACTGTTAGTCTTATGGTACAAGCGCACGGGCAGTATTGACCTTGATAGCTTGCAAATCATGAAAGGATAGCCCATGGAAGACTTACTTTACACCGCACTGTTTGCTCCACTGGTGGGTTCGTTGTTTGCAGCACTCTTTGGCGCGCGTCCCAAGATGCTTTTTACCGGCATCGTGACCTCCTTGCTTTTAGCGGTTTCGATGGTCGCTTCGTTGCTGTTGCTTTCCCATGTGGACGCTTCTACCCGTGTACATGTAACGCTGTTTGATTGGATTAGTGCGGGAAGCTTTAGCGTGCCTTTTGGTTTTGTGGTAGACCAAGTGTCTGTCATCATGATGGTCACCGTCACGGTAGTCTCTACAGCCGTGCATGTGTATTCTATCGGCTACATGGACCACGACAAAGGGTTTAACCGTTATTTTTCTTACCTTTCTGCCTTTGTGTTTTCCATGATGATTTTGATTATGAGCGATAACTTCGTAGGCTTGTTCATCGGCTGGGAGGGAGTGGGTCTGTGTTCATGGCTCTTGATTGGCTTTTGGTACCACAAGCATTCAGCCTCTTGGGCGGCCAATGAAGCCTTTATCATGAACCGCATTGCCGATTTGGGCATGCTTATGGGACTTTTTCTCATCTACTGGCAAGTGGGAAGTTTGCAGTACGACGCGGTGTTTGAACGCATCGAATTTGTAGCCCCTTCGGTGGTAGCGCTCATTGGTATTTTACTCTTTATCGGCGCGATGGGAAAATCGGCCCAATTCCCCCTTCATACGTGGCTAGCCGATGCCATGGAAGGCCCCACGCCAGTCTCCGCGCTCATTCATGCCGCGACCATGGTAACAGCGGGGGTCTATTTGGTCATTTGTGCTCATCCTATTTATGAAATCATTCCCCAAGTTGGGTTTTTCATCGCCTCATTGGGAGCGTTTGTGGCGGTGTTTGCCGCGACCATGGCGCTGGTGAACAATGACTTAAAACGCATTATCGCGTACTCAACCTTGTCACAACTAGGCTACATGTTTGTGGCTGCGGGACTTGGGGCGTATTGGATTGCGTTGTTTCACCTCATGACCCACGCCTTTTTTAAATCTCTCTTGTTTTTGGGTGCGGGCAATGTCATGCACGCCATGCACGATGAGCTTAACATTAAAAAGATGGGCGGTTTGTATGAGAGCATGAAAGTTACGGCTATTTTGATGGTTTTAGCCTCCATCGCTCTGGCGGGGATTTATCCCTTCGCGGGCTTTTTCTCCAAAGATAAAATCCTCGAAGTCGCCTTTAACGAAGGGGCGTATGTGTTGTGGGGCGCTTTGTTTATCGGGGCGGGACTTACGGCATTTTACAGCTTCCGTTTGGTGATGCTTGTCTTCTTTGGAAAAAAAGAGTACGAAAAAAATGGCGTCCATCCGCACGAAGCCTATACCTACGTGCTTATGGCGATGGCACCCCTTGGTGTGTTGGCCGTCATTGCAGGATTTTTTGAAAAAAGTTTTCACCATTTTGTGACGACGTTGTTGCCCGAATATTCCATGCACATTCCCCATTCGACAGCGTATTTGCTCATCGGCGGAACCTTGCTCATCGCCCTTAGTGGCATTGGGTTTGCAGTTTACATGTATGGCAAAAAAGGCGGGTTTCCCGCGTGGATGGAAGAACGTTTTTGTTATAAATTGCTTTCTAATCAATACTACATTCCACAGTTGTATAAAGAGGGCATTATGAAGCCTTTTACAACTCTTTCTACCTTCTTGTGGAAAAGTGTTGACCAAAAGATTGTAGACAAAACAGTGGATGTGATTGCGAGCGGATTGGTGCGCCTTGGAAAAGGTGCTAATGGCATGCAAACTGGCAACCTTTCAACGATGTTACGTTGGATGGTTGTGGGCTTGGTGACCTTGTTAGTCTTAGCCGTTTTCTATCGACCTTAAGGAGCCGCTTGATGGATCATATACTTTCACTTATTATCTTTTTTCCAGCCTTTGCGGGGTTGCTTGGGTTTGTGGTACACAAAGAAAGCGCCAAGGCGTATGCTATTAGTGTGGCCGCCATTGAATTGTGTTTGACGCTGTGGTTGTGGGTTGGGTTTGATACCACCAACGCGGGCTTTCAGTTTGTCGAATACGCCCCGCTTATCGCCCAGTTTGGGGTGAGTTATTACCTTGGAGTGGACGGTATTTCACTCTTTTTGGTCATCTTGAGTGCCTTTATGACCCTCATTGCACTCATTGGGCTTAGTGTTAAAGAAGACGTTAAAAACCTCGTAATTTCCGTGCTTTTTTTGGAAATGACCATGGTGGGCGTGTTTTTGAGCCTTGATGTTATTTTGTTTTACGTCTTTTGGGAAATGTCTCTCTTGCCGATGCTCTATATCATTGGGGCATGGGGTTCGGGAGAGCGCATTTACGCCGCCGTAAAATTTTTCCTCTACACCTTTTTCGGGTCCGTGTTTATGTTGGTGGGTATCTTGTTTATGGCCTATTTGTATTTTCAAACCACAGGCGTGTGGAGTTTTGCACTGCCAGATTGGCATTTGATGCAAGTCCCTTACGACGTTCAGTTGTGGCTTTTTGGCGCCTTTTTCTTGGGCTTTGCTATCAAAGTGCCCATGGTGCCTTTTCACACGTGGCTTCCCTATGCTCACGGCCAAGCACCGACCATTGGTTCGGTGATTTTAGCCGCCGTGCTTTTAAAGATGGGAACCTACGGCTTTGTCCGTTTCTCTCTTCCGTTGTTTCCTGATGCTGCGGTGACATTTATGATTCCTATTGCCATTGTGGCCATTGTGATGGTCATCTACGCGGCGATGATTGCGTATGCGCAAGAAGACATGAAACAAGTGATCGCGTACAGTTCTATCTCCCACATGGGGATTATCGTGCTAGGCACTTTTGCTCTTAATGCGGAGGGCATTACGGGGTCTATTTTCTTGATGATTTCGCACGGGATTGTCAGTGGGGCACTGTTCATGCTCGTGGGCGTGATTTATGAACGGCGTCACACCAAGCTCATGAAAGAATTTGGCGGCCTTGCTTCGGTGATGCCTGGCTTTGCAACGGTCTTTGGCATCATGCTTATGGGGTCGGTGGGGTTACCGCTTACCATCGGGTTTGTCGGTGAGTTTTTGGCGTTAATGGGCTTTTTTAAAGTGAGCATGGTACTTACCGCTTTGGCGGGGACGGGCATCATCCTAGGTGCCATTTATATGCTAACACTGTACAAACGCTCTTTCTTTGGTGTGGTCACCAATGAGGCCAACCGCGGGCTATCTGACTTAAATGGCAGAGAACTAACCGCCTTGGTGCCGTTAGTAGCGCTGGTGGTGCTCTTGGGGATTTATCCTAAGCCCATTTTAGGACCCGTGGATGCGAGTGTGAAAAAAATGATTTCACTCATGGAACAAAAAGCAGAGCGTCAAGAAACCAAGTTACTGCTTAGAGATGTAAATACTGTAGGGGAGGTGCGCTAATGCCTATTTCCATTGACCTAGCAACGCTCAATATGGCAACGCTGATGCCTACCTTGATTTTGGTGATCGGTGCTCTTGCGATTCTTTGTATTGATTTGTTTAAACGCGACCTCTCACGCAGTTTTTATACCATGATTGCCGTCTTGGTAATCATCCTTTCCATTGGAGCAACCTTGGGGCTTAGCGGTTCGGAGCGTGGCTTTTTTGACATGATGCTCATGGACGGCATTGCGGTACTTTCGGGGTTGATTATCTTGGTAACATCGGTGCTGTTTATTCCTTTGGCGCTCAGTTCTAAGCGTTTTCATGAGTTTACCATGCCTGAATTTTTTGCCCTGTTTTTGTTTATGGTGGCAGGATTTTTGTTTATGGTCTCAAGCGACAACTTGATTTTGATTTTTATTGGGCTAGAGACAGCTTCGTTGGCACTTTACACCATGATTGCCATGCACAACCGCCTCAAAGCCATTGAAGCCGCTATTAAGTACTTTACCATGGGTGCATTAGCCGCAGGGTTTTACGCCTTTTCTGCTTTGCTTTTTTATGCCCTCACAGGCAGTGTAGAGATTGGCGTGATTGTCAATGTTCTTTATGAGCGTGGCTTTGACCCCATGATAGGTGTGCTTGGGGCTACGGTATTCATGTTGGCGGCCCTTGGGTTTAAACTTTCCATCATTCCGTTCCACACGTGGACACCTGATGTGTATGAAGGTTCAAGCGCGGCGTTAGCAGGGTATATGTCCATTGTCCCTAAAGTCGCGGGTTTTGTAGTAGCGATGCGTTTGTTTGAAATGTTAGCCCAATCAGGCGTGGTGTGGCTTGAAGATGTGCTGTTCGTGGCCGTCGTGCTTACCATGACCTTGGCAAACTTGATGGCGTTAGTGCAAACGGACGTCAAACGCATGTTAGCCTTTAGTTCCATCTCTCATGCAGGTTTTGTGCTTGCGGCTATTTTGATTGGCACAACCCAAGCGAATGTGGGATTCTTTTTGTACTGGATGATGTTTTTATTTACTAACCTTGGTGCCTTTTCCATGCTGTGGATTGCCCGCAACAAGCAAAACCTGTGGGACGCTAGGTACCAACACCCATTTACGAAGTTTTCAGGGATGGTTAAAGTCAGTCCGATGGCGGCTACGATTATGGGTGTATTTATGTTCTCCCTTGCAGGTATTCCGCCTTTTTCTATTTTTTGGGGCAAACTCTTTTTAATGAGTGCTGCGGTGAATGCGGGGTACATTGGGTTGGCTGTTATTATGGCACTCAACAGTGCTATCGCGGTTTATTATTACATGAAGTTGGTGGTGTTTATGTTCTTAAAAGACCCTATTGCTAAAGATGGCAGTATCTACGCTATCAATGCTTCTACGCCACTAAAAAGCATTATTGGGTTTGCTCTTGTGATGACCCTTTGTGCCGTGTTATTTGTGGATTCACTCATCGGGTTTATCGCGGAGTATGTGATCGCTAGTGGTTTTTAGGCGTTTTTCTTTTCATGGGCATGTGCTATAATGATGCCCATGAAACACCTCCTTGCCCTCATTATTTTACTTTCATCAGTGCACTCTGTGACATTGGTACTCAACAGTGCACAAGAAGATAATCGCCCGTATGCTATCTTGCATTTGATGAATGACACACCTATTGAATGCTTCATTACAGACCTTCCTTTGGGCCAAAAAAAATACACCTGCCAGTTTGAAAAGATTTTAACCAACCGCATTGCTTCTCAAAAAACCCCTTTGGTGCAGATTGAGTTTGTGGAACATGAAGAGAGTTTTGAAATCATTATTACCCCGACTTTTGATTCAAAAATGCACAACATGGATGTGGCACTTCATGAGAGCATTGAGGCGCCTCTTGCGCCAAGAGGCAGGGCTAAACACTGGGCTATTCTTATCTACCAAGAATTGCCTTTTGTGAACCCAGTGATTGAAGATGGTATTAATTTTCCGGTGGCCTATCCGCAATTTCAGCGCCCCAGTGTAGGAGCTCTTGATTTAAACGGCGCACCTATTGGGTACGTGCGAAGCCGAGATATTAATGCCTATTTGGACATGAAGCGAAGTTACGAAGCGGGGCATTTTGAAAATGTAATGGAACAAGCCCAAGAAGCCATGATGCTCTACCCTCAAACCATCTTTAAAAGTGAATTTGCCTTGTATAAAATCCGCGCCATGGACCATTTGTTGGACGTGGACGAAGCCAATCCTTTCTCGACTCTTGACCGCAATGATGTGGTTAGTGAAGGAAAGGCGTGGATGAAAAACTTTTCCTCCGATGAAAACATTGCTGAAGTGCTTATGTTGGTGGCTAAAAATTACCTAAAAATGGGATTTTCGAGCGATGCTAACTATTTTTTAGACATTCTCATTACCGAATATCCAGAAAACCGTTTTACTAAATGGGCTATCTTGCTCTACGCAGATACCCTCTACAATGGCACAAAACGCGCAGAAGCACTCCGGTTGTATAACGATGTGTTGTATACAGCTAAAGACTTAGACATGGCTTCAGAAGCGGCGATTCGATTGGCGCAAAACAGTATTGATTTAGGAAAAGTGAACGAAGCCAAAGAGTACCTTGTGAAGATTTTGAATGCCAATGCCGAATTTTTACTCAAAGACGATACCGCGGCGTATGAGTTAGCCGAAAAGTTAGCCCACAACCGCCTTGAAGATATTGCTGCGCAAATTTCAGAATCGTTGCTGACAAACAAAGGTCGCGCCCATCCGTTGTACGAAGTGTTATTGAAAAATACGGGGTTGTGGTATGGGGAATCAGGAGAAGTAAGTAAGGGGCATTTGTACCTTACGCGCTACCAAACCCAATTCCCAGAAGGAGAATTTTCCGTACAGGTTCAAGAGGGGTTAGACCGTCTCTTTTTTGAATTAGCAGAAACTAACAGCACAAAACTAACAGCATATTACGACACGTTGATGGAGCGCTACGACAATGAAATCTCCGAAAAGGCCCTTGTGGAAAAAGCCAAACTTTTGCACAAAGAGGCAAAATACGCCCAAGTGTTGGAGTTAGACGGTTTGCTTCGGGCTATTGGGGACGTGAGTTTGGCAGAAGAAGCCTTGCAAACCCTCTCCTCGACCGCCTTTGAGCAAACAACACTGCTTTTAAAAGAAGATCAGTGCCAAGGAGCAGTGATGCTCATTGAGCGCTATGGAATCGGAGCACAGCTACAAGAACGAGAAAAGCTCTTTGAGTGTTTGATGCGCCTTTCGCGGTTTGACGCAGCAGCAGAAGAAGCTAGCGCCCATGTGCAAGAGCGTGATTTGCGGACTCGGTTGGCATGGATGATGCGTCTTAATCAAGCGCTTGTTAAAGTGGGAAGATGGCGCGAAGTGGTGAAGATTAGTGAAGATATTATAGAGCTTGGGGTTTTAGTAAAAGAGCCCAAAGCGAAAGAAGCGTTGTTTGAGAAGTTTTTTGCACTCGTACGCTTAGGAGAAAATGAGAGAGCGCTTGAGGTTGCTCAACAAATTATGCGCACGCTTCCAGGTGTCTATAAAAGCGTGGAAGTGTACCTAGAAGTGATGCGGTATGCTAAGGCTCAGGGCAATGATTTGCTGTTAGAAATTTACGCTAACGAAGCGCTGGGAGTGCAAGAGCGCATGAATGTATTTTTATTTACGCCAGAACTCGAATACGAAACCATCCAAGCCCTTCAGCGTTTAGGGAAAGTGGCCGAAGCGTTAGAAATAGCGGTCGCGCTCATCCCCCGCGTGCATTCACCCCAAGAGAGGATTCGCTCGCAGTATTATGCGGGAGAGTTAAGTGCTAAGCTAGGAAAAGTGGCCGAGGCAAAAGGGTATTTTAAACAGTGTGCAGAAGCGGTGGAAGAGAGTTCGTGGAAAGGGGTGTGTGAGCAACATCTTGAGTTAATTCCTTAAAAAAACGTGTTACAATGGACTTCTTGTTAGGCGTTAGTGTTTTGCCTTAGGAGCGTATCAAAGCAAAAGAGGAGTAATGCATGAAAATGTATATCGTTAGAGGTGTAAGCCGAGGTTTACGTGAAATGATTTTAAGTACGAGCAAGTTAAGAGCACAAGAGATTTCGGATTTGCGAAAACTTGGCCCAACAACAGTAAAAACAGTCGATAAAAAACCAAAACTCCGCGTAGCAACGGGTGGCGAGAGTGAAATGTTGGACTTTTTAGAGTGGAAAGACCCTGACCGAAACCGCTGGCATTCGCTGTTTACGATTGACCCTGCGTTGTATTCCCAGTCTGTTTTGGAGATTTTGCGCCGCGATGCCGAATAATTCCCTTACATGTAAGGGGATATAGCCTGGGCAAGTGCGTCAACGGGTTTTTTAATAATCGGTTGACGAAACTGCGTTTTGTTGAAGGTGCGCTGGCGCTTTGCCAGTTGCGCCGTATGGGTGGCAATGTCTATTTCCATTTGTTCATAACTGCACATCCCATCCAAATACCCTAACACTTCTTTAATCCCAATAGCCTTCATGCACGCAGGTTTTCTACCATAGCGTTCTTCAAGGCTTTGCACTTCGGTGACTAACCCTTGGGCTAACATACCCTGCGTGCGCTCTTTAATGCGCTCACGCAACAGCGCTCGCTCAACCTCGATTTCAAAAAGTGGCAACGAGTCAATAAGCGGTGCTTGCAGGGTGCGCGCTTGAAAAGCAGTGGGAATCTCACCCGTTTCGTAGTAAAGTTCTAGCCATTTTTCCAAACGGTAACGGTCAAATTTTTCAGTACGGGCTGCAAACACAGGGTCAAGGGTTTGGGCAAGGGTTTGCACAGCGGCGATGTCTTCAAGGGCTGCTTGAACGCGTGCCTTGGTTGCAGTGGAGATGGGCGGTTTTTCGCTCATGCCCTCAAGCATCGCTTTGAGGTAAAAGCTTGTACCCCCCACCATAATGAGTGGCTGTCCCTTTTCCTTTGCAAAAGCCTTGGCTTTGCGGTAAAGGTCAAAAAAAAGCGTCACGTTAAAAGGCATGTCTGGTGTAATGACATCAATGCCAAAATGGGGCACATCACCCCGCTCTTCCAAGGTGGGTTTAGCCGAAGCAATGTCAATCTCTTTGTATAAAGCCAGAGAGTCAAGGGATAAAATAACCCCCTTATAACGACGTGCTAACGTTAGGGCTAACGCTGTTTTTCCCGAGGCTGTAGGCCCAAGAATAGCAACTTGCTTCACAAACACCCTTGGTAAAAGCCTGAAAACAACAACACATCATCGCTTTGGTGGTTGTCCAAATCCTCATCAATCAACCGCCCAATAATCTCCCCAAGAGCAGGCCCAAAAGTCATCCCAAGCCAGCCATATCCCATGGCGTAGACCATGTTGCGGTAGGTGCTATCGCGTCCGATGAGTGGCATATCGTTGGGCGTGAGGGGACGAAACCCTGTCCAATAGCGGGGACGTTGGAGTTCAAAATCTACCGTGTGGGCTTTGAGGTTTCTCACGATGCTCTCAACGCGGCGCATATCAACACGCCCATCTACTGCGCCAATTTCCAGCTTGGAGGTTAGGCGCATGTCATGCCGACGTGGGGTGGCGATGATAAATAGGTCATTAAACATGACGCATTGCTTGGGCTTGATGCTTTCTTCCATCTCAAAGGTGATGTTGTACCCTTTAGCAGGAAGCAGCATGAGGGGGGTTCCTAGCTTTTTAGCCAAGGCTGTTTGATGCCCCGAAGCTAAGATAAACGTGTCAGCTTCGTAAGTGTTGGTTTTACTGCGCGCACTTTTGATACGCCCCGCCGTGACATCAAAATCCACAATCTCTTCTTCAAAGATAAATGTGACCCCTTTGCGCACTAATAAGGCTTTGAGTTGCTCCATGAGCTCTCCAGGATTAAGGCGGGCGTTGCGTTTGAGGTGTATCACTCCTTCGATATTAGGGCGCACAAACCCTAAGCGTTCTTTGGCAGAGGCGTAGTCTAATATTTCGTATTTGGTGGGGTCTTTGGCGTGGCGGAGTTTGTCGCGGTAACTTTTGGCATCAGTAAAAACGAGCATCACCCCGTCGTGGTGAAAGTCAAAATCAAGGCCTTCTTCTTGGGTGAGGCGGTGATAGGCTTGGGTGCTTTGTGCTCCGTAACGTTCAAATAAAATGAGGGTTTTTTTTAAGCGCGCTTGGGTGGTACTGGCCATAAAACGCACGAGCCATTGGTAAAAGTGAGGGTCGAGGTTGGGGCGTAATACGATGGGGCTTTTGCCTTGGAGCATGAGCTTGAGGGTTTTGGTGATGACCCCAGGGGCTGCTAGGGGTGCTTTTTCAAAAGCAGAGAGTAATCCTGCGTTACCAAAAGAGGGAGTGTTGCTGATGGTTCCTTGGTCGAGAATGGTGACGCGATGCCCTTTTTGAACGAGTGCGTACGCACTCATGAGGCCCGCAATTCCCCCACCGATAATCACAATTGATTGGGACATTACCTTCCTTTTTGCCTTACATGTAAGGGGTATTATAGCAAGCTTTGTGTTTTTTTTGGTAATCTAAATCTAATGAGAAATCAGGTAAAATCAAGGCATATTGTTTTTTTAAAAGGAGTAGCGTGGAACGTTTTGTCAGGGTGCTTAAGGATATTAACGAGCTCATTATGTTCAAGCATTCGGTGTTTGCGCTCCCGTTTATTTTTGTGGCAATGATTGTGGCGCGTCATTTGGACAGCCAGTCGGTGTGGTTTGGGTGGAAGCTTCTCTTTTTTGGGCTAGTAGCAGCGGTAAGTGCGCGCAACTTTGCCATGGGTTTTAACCGATACGCTGACCGTGACATTGACAAAGCGAACCCTCGCACGGCGACCCGTCCGAGCGTGGACGGGCGCATCGGAACGCGCAATATGCAACTGTTTATCGCTATCAATGGCTTGGTTTTTATAGGGAGTGCGTGGTTGATTAATCCCCTGGCTTTTTACCTGAGCGTGCCTATTTTGTGTGTGCTTGGCGGGTATTCGCTCTTTAAACGCTTTAGCCCATTGGCGCATCTGGTGTTGGGACTCTCTTTGGGGCTTGCGCCCATTGCAGGTGTGGTGGCGGTGAGTGAGCAGATCCCGTTGTGGGCGGTGCTGCTTTCTTTGGGCGTGGTGTTTTGGGTGGCAGGGTTTGATTTGCTCTATTCCTTGCAAGACATGGAATACGACACCCAACACAAACTGCACTCCATCCCTTCTCATTTTGGCAAAGAGGCAACCTTTTTTATCTCCAAACTCTTTCACGCTCTTGCGGTGCTGTTTTGGGCACTCTTTGCGTGGGCGGTCGGGCTTGGGGTGATTGGTTGGCTAGGCGTTGTGGCGTGCGCGGCTATTTTGGCCCAAGAACACCGCATCGTGGCGCGGGATTTTAGCAAGATTGACCGTGCGTTTTTTACCCTTAATGGTTACCTTGGCATTTTGTTTTTTTGTTTTGTCTTTCTGGACAGATTAGGAGCGTAAGATGGCACGTCTCGTAAACGCACCCTTAAAAATCGCCTTTGAAGCAGTGGACGATGAGCGCTTACATGTAAAAGAGTTTGAAAAGATGAGCTTGAGCGACGAAGACCCCGTGGGACAGTGGCTTAAGATCGCTAAAGCGCGCGGAGAAGCTAGCGAGAGCGACCCTGTGCTGTTAACCTTGATGGTGGAGCTTCACCGTAAGATTGATGCTTTGGGAGCGTATGTGCGTAACGAACAGCCAGAGTATTTGCCGTTGAAGGAGACTGGAGAGATTGACCAGATTGGGTTTGAGTATTTTCACTTGAAATCTCCTGTTCTGGAAGTGGGGAAACGGTACTATGGCAGGGTGCTGATGCCCGTGTTTCCTAAGCGCGAATTTCCCCTTTTTTTTGAGGCCGAAAGGGCAGATTTGGCCAAGATGGTGCGGTTGCATGAGAGCGACGAGAGCGACTGGAATGCTTACGTGATGGCGCGAGAACGCGTGATGATTCGACAAATGAAGGCAGAACGTGATGGACTTTGATCTTTTAGTATACGCGGGTATTGGGGTGCTGTTGGTGCTCATATTTTTGATGGTCTATTTTAAAGACAGTGAAGCAAATCAAAAATTTATCAAATTTGAGCGCATGGTAGAAGAACTGATGCAACAAAACCACCAATTGCGCCGCGATATGCTTGCCCAAGAAAAAGAGATGAAGGCAAAAAATGCCAGTTTTGAAGAGTATTTTCGCAAGCGCGTTCAAGAAGAGATAAACACGAACGTGATGCCGTTGCTTAACTCCTTGCGGGAGATTGAGGGCATTATGCAAAGTTTTCAAGAAGAACAACAAGACAGGTTAAGTTCCTTGGAAGAACGCACCAAAACCATCAACCGTTTTGCCGCCCCTTCGGCTACTTCCAATGAAAAACAAGTCATTTCTATGTTTAAAGAGGGAAAAAAAGAGCATGAGATTGCCAAGGAGTTGCGCTTGGGACTGGGTGAAGTGCAGTTTATTTTGAAAATGAATTACCTCAAATGACCCGTGCACATCCTTCGTGGAAACCACTTCTTGAAGCGGCTTACCAAGCACTTTCGCCCCAGTACCGTGCTTTTTTAGAAGCCCAAGAGGGCTACTTCCCCACCCATTTTTTAGCGGCGTTTAGCTCTTTATCGCGGCAAGGGACGCGGGCGATTTTATTTGGACAAGATCCTTATCCAAGATATGAGAGTGCTATTGGGTATGCGTTTATTGACGGGGCGGTGAAGGGGTTGTTTTCTCCTTCTGGATTTTCAAAACCTGTCAACCGCGCCACCAGTTTACGCAATTTTTTAAAGATGCAACTGCTTTCCCAAGGCTTACTGCATCCCGAAACACTCTCTCAAGAAGCCATCGCTAAAGTGGACAAACGTGGGTTGATCGAAACCATGGAAGAACTTCGCGCAAACTTTGAACGTGCAGGTATTTTACTGTTAAACACCGCCCTTGTCTTTACATGTAAAGAAGAAACTTCGTACCATGTCAAGGCCTTTAAACCTTTTATGCAAGTCCTTTTAGAGGGACTTTCGCAGGAGAACAAAGAGTTGATTTTGTTTGGAAATTTGGCTAAAGACGTTGAAAAGCTTTTGCCCTCATACCACGCCTACACGCTAGTTAAAACCCAACACCCTTACAACATTGGATTTATCCATGATGCAAAGGTGCAGGCGTATTTTGGTCCTAAATGCTTATTAAATAAAGCCTAGAGGCGTATCTTTTCTAATTTTTTCTCTTCTACCATTTGGTCGAGCAAGCTAAAGAGTTGTTTGCTGGCTTCCTCGGTTTTCTTAAAGCGTTCCACGAAGGTATGCATGTTGTCCATAGTGTAGCCCTTGGACGCCTCGCGGGTATTTTGGTTGGTGTAATGGTGCACCGCTTGGTGGGGTTCGTCGATAAGCCCATACGCTTTTGTGCTCTCAAAGCGCTCTTTTCCTGCTCCCACATACCATTTTCCAAAGGTGCACGCTTCTGCCTCGACTTGCTCTTTCTCACAGCGCTCATTGATGACGCAATTGTACGCATTGGTTTTATAAACGATGTGGTCAAGTTTAGCAAGAATCGTAAAGGTTTTGTTTTCCATGCTGTAAGAAATGGTCGCGGTACGATTGGCGTTGGTGTTAAACTGGTTGAGGGTTTGTTCAAAGTTTACCACATTAACCCCCGCTGTTTCGGCGATGCCGTTGATGCGGTCAGAGTTGGCGTTGATTTCATTGGTTTCTTGTTGCAAGGTTTGGATGGTGATGGAAATCTCTTGGGTCGCTTTTTGGGTGCGTTCGGCTAACTTTCGCACTTCATCAGCCACGACGGCAAATCCGCGTCCGTGTTCACCCGCGCGCGCCGCTTCAATGGCTGCGTTGAGGGCGAGAAGGTTGGTTTGGTCGGCGATGTCTTTAATGAGGCTGACCACTGAGGAGATTTCTGAGGTGCGTTCACTGAGGCTTTTGATGGCTTCGTCTGTGCGCGCAATCAGTTGGGTGAGTTCTTTGACGTCGCTTGCTAGGGCGTTGACCGTATCGAGGCTCTCGTTAGACTTGCGCGCCGTATCTGAGGCGGTTTCGGTGATGCGCGCCATTTCTTGAATGCTGTAGGTTAAGTCTTCTTGCACGGCGTTAATCCCCGCATTGCCGTTGCCAAGCTCGCCAAATTTTTCTGAAAGTACACCGCGTACTTTGCCTTTTTGGCCCGCTTTAATCCCCTCAACCCCTTGGATAAATCCTTTGGCATTGGCAGAAAAAAGCCCGCGAAATCCTTCGTTGAACAAGTTGCGGTACGTTTTCCCTTCACTCGCTGCTTTAACAGAGGTGTTGGCTTCGCGTTGCAGGGCTTCTACTTGGTCTAGCAAGTCATTGATAGCCCACGCCACCTTGCCTAGGGGTTTTTTAGGATCGATATCAACAATGCGTGGTTCAAGGTTGCCATTGGCTGCTTCTTGTACCACTGCAAGGGTTTTTTCGTAAATCGCTACATCCACTTCCATTTTGCGTGAAGAGCCAAAAAATCCTCCCATGACCGCTCCTGCTAGCAACGTGCTACCCAAAAGCGCATCGGTTGCAAAACCAAAAGTCACGGCGATAAACAAGGCGACAACGCCAAGGAGTTTAGGATCGCTGAAGCGCGTTAACAAAGGCGTCATAACTTACTCCTTTTTCGTCTAATAGGTGTTTCATATAAGCTTCTGCCACTTCGATGCCACCACTTTTTTCTTTGGCGAGAAGTTCTTTATACAACGGAACAATCACTTGCAATGCTTTAGGATTGGGTTTTCGGCGCACCGAATAAAAACCAACAATGTTTCCATTGCGATCCAGCGAAGCGGTGACATTGGCAAAGACCCAGTAAAAAGAGCCATCAAAGCTCATATTTTTCACATAGGCAAAAATCTCTTCTTTGGAGCTAATGTTGTGCCACAAGAGCTTGAAAATACAGCGGGGCATGTCAGGGTGTCTGACGATATTATGAGGCTTGCCAAGCAACTCTTGCTCGGTGGCGCCAACGATGTCGATGAAGGGGAGATTACAATAGGTAATGCGACCTTTGGTATCGGTTTTTGATACTAAAAATGCATCGTCTCTGACCTGTCTCTCCACACTCGTTGGAGTAGGGCGTTTCATGGCGGAAGGGTTCCTTTGATGTAAAAAATAGATAATCTTTGATTGTATCCTTAGGACAATTAAAGGGTGCTTTGGCCAAAGAAAAATGGCAGAAATCTCAGGTATAATGCACAAAAATTGCGATAAGCTTCTAAAAAAAGAGAAAAAAGGTCTACTATGTTAATCGATGGTCATGGAAGAGAGGTAAGTTATCTTAGGGTTTCGGTCACGGAACGGTGTAATTTTCGGTGCCAGTATTGCATGCCCGAAAAGCCGTTTTCGTGGGTACCTAAAGAGAAGTTACTCAGTTTCGAAGAACTGTTTTTGTTTATCAAAGTTGCTGTGGATGAGGGCATTAAAAAAATCCGTATCACCGGCGGTGAGCCCCTTTTGCGCCACGGGTTAGACGGGTTTATCGGCATGATTAATGACTACAAAAGTGGGCTAGACATCGCGCTGACCACTAACGGGTTTTTGCTTGCCGATGTGGCGCAAAAACTCTACGACGCGGGATTGCGTCGGGTGAATATTTCGCTTGATTCGTTGAAGCCCGAAGTGGCGAAACAAGTGGCTCAAAAAGAGGTGTTAGGACGCGTTCTTGGGGGCATCGAAGCAGCCCGTTTAGCAGGCTTACATGTAAAGATTAACACGGTGCCTATGAAGGGTATCAATGACGCAGAATTGCTCGACATCATGGAATACGCAAAAGCGCGCAACATGCCCATTCGGTTTATCGAATACATGGAAAACCACCACGCAAACCCTGACCTTAAAGGGCTTAAATCCGAAGAGATTAAAGCCATTGTCGGGGCTAAATACCCCTTTGAAGATTTGGGTCGTCAAGGCTCTAGTCCTGCACAACTCTACCGCTTGGAAGACGGGTACGTGTTTGGGATTATTGACCCGCACAAGCACGATTTTTGCGAAACCTGTAACCGCATCCGTTTGACGGCGGAGGGTATGCTTATCCCGTGTTTGTATTTTGATGAAGCGATGAGCATTAAAGATTCTGTACGCAAAGGCGACGTAGCAGGCGCCGCAGAAGTTTTGCGCACGGTACTTGCCAACAAACCTGAAAAAAACCGCTGGAGTGAAGACAACGAAAACGAAAGCAGCGACCGCGCCTTTTACCAAACCGGCGGCTGATGTGCTATAATGCGCGCTTTTTTACCAAAAATTGCGCATTAGACATCTTTGCAACTATGGTTTACAAGATGAAAAAGCACCAAGGGTGCGCGGGCCCTGCGCCGAGCAGAACTCAGCGTTAGCGTAGCTTTTGGAGCTTTGCTTCAAAGGCGTTATCAAAAATAAAAGCAAGGGTGCGCGGGCCCTGCGCCGAGCAGAACTCAGCGTTAGCGTAGCTTTTGGAGCTTTGCTCTAAAAGCGTATCTAAAAGGAAAGACGTGAAATACGGAGAGAAAATTATCACCACCTTTGACGTGGAAAACGACTTGGAAGTGTGGCCTAACAAGCACCAAAAAAACTATGTGATTCACATCACCTTGCCAGAATTTTGCTGTTTGTGTCCGCGCAGTGGGTATCCTGACTTTGCGACCATTAAGCTTGAATACACTCCCGATGCTTTGGTGGTAGAGCTAAAAGCCATTAAACTCTACATCAACAGTTTCATGACCCGCGCCATTAGCCACGAAGACAGTGCCAATGAAATCTATGATGTGCTGATGCGTAAACTCGCGCCAAAATGGCTCAAAGTTGTGGCCGATTTTAACCCGCGTGGCAACGTACACACGGTCATTGAGATTGATTCGTCAGTAGTGTCTCGGGGTTAGGTATGCGTTTAAAACAAACCTACATGTACGGGGCGATTTTTGCCCTGCTTATCGCTCTAGCTAACTACACGGTGCAATTTCCTATCAATACGTGGATTACCTATGGGGCACTCATGTACCCCTTTACCTTTTTGATGTCTGACATTCTCTCAGAACGCTACAGCAAACAAGAAACCTTAAAAGTGGTGCGCGTTGGGGTGGTGTTAGCGATTGTGCCGACCTTGCTTGTGGCCGATGGAAGAATCGCCTTTGCGTCTATTGTGACGTTTTTTGTGATTCAGCAGTTGGATGTGGTCATTTTCCACGCGTTAAAACAAAAGTATGCAAAACTGTGGTGGCTACGCAACAACGTCAGTACGCTTACGTCTCAACTTTTCGATACCGCCTTGTTTTTTACCCTTGCTTTTGGGGGTACGATGCCTGCGTCCATGCTCGTGAAACTCATCATCGGGGATTATCTCGTTAAGGTTGCTTTAGCCCTTTTAGACACGCCGTTTTTCTACCTCTTTGCCATCAAGCTTCAAAACAGAACCCTACACAAACACCTTTAATCCTTACATGTAAGGGCTAACTCCACGCTAAAAACGACCGAAACGTGACCGCTTCCCCACGCTCAAGGGGGCGGTTTGTGTCGGTTAAGATAAACCCATTGCACCGGTTTAATACGTTAATCATCCCCGCAGCAATGTGTTTAGGGTGAAAGGCACTTCCGTCAAAAAACCCCGGCACGATACTTTGAGAATAGGGATGGGCCTTGATGGGGCTAGCGGTAAAGGTGCTGATGAGCCCTTGGGCCTCGTCCATGCCATAAAGCTTGCGAATGAGTGCCGCACCAATGACTTCAAACCCAAGTAAAGAAGACATGGGAAGTCCTGGAAGGTGTACCACGGGAACCGTTCCTAAAAAACTCAATGCGGTCAATCCCGCAGGAGCCATGGCCACCCCTTTAAACAAAGTGCGGAGAGGGCCAGACCCTAACAAAGAGTGCATGGCATCTTGTGCACTCATGCCCCCACTAGTCACGATAACATCAGCATTTTGCAAGGACGCCAGGGTTGCCATAATGGCTTCAGGTGTGTCGCTTGTGTGGGTGATAGTCGCAGTGCGCGCGCCCATCATTTCACCGCGCGCTGCCATCGTGTAGGCGTTGGAATTGTAAATATGCCCAGCTTTAGGTGATTCTTGCACGTCGATAAGCTCATCCCCAATACCTACATACGCAATGCGCGCTTCTTTGATAACACGCAGGGTTTGCATACCCTGGCTGGCAAGGTTGGTGATGTCAAAAGGGCCTATTTTTTGCCCTTTTTGCACCAAGCATTCTCCCGCTACGATGTCTTCTCCTTGGGCTTTGATAAAACTGCTATCAGGGACGACCTGTGTGGGGTCACACGTGTGAAGGGTTTCATTTTCTATAATGCACGCGGTGTTCTCTGGAACGCGCCCTCCGGTGGAGATGGAGGCAAGGCCTTCAAGAGAAGCAAGAGGCAAAGCACTAAAAGGAACCACCTTTCCATCCCGCAACGAGATAGGAAAAGGCGGGACGCTAAAGCGGGCAAGAATAGGCGTCGCACTAATGCGCCCAAAGGCTTTCATGAGGGGGACAGTTTCCACGGTTTCTAGGGGGATAATATGGGAAGAGATTTGCGCAATGGCGTCACTAAGGCTTAATTTCACACCTGCTCCTAAAAGATTGTTTACAAAATGCCTAGGGGGGCTGAGGCTTTACTTTTTAATAACGCTTTTGAAGCAAAGTTCTAAAAGCTACGCTAACGCTGTGTTCTCCTCAGCGGAGAGCTTGCGCACCTTTGGTGCTTTGTCTTCTTGTAAAAACACGTTTTGTAAGAAGTCTATTTTTGGTATTATAGCAACTTCAAAACAGACCAAGGAAAAGTCATGGATGAATTATTACGCATGAGCGTTATGTTGCACCTCTTTTTTGTTCTTGGAACACTAGGGACAGCTTTGTTGCATCTTGGACTTTTGGTGGGAATCAAAGACGCCCAGCGTCTTGGCAAAAAGATTCATGTGCTCATTCCCGCTTATTATCTTTTGTTAAGCGGTCTCTTTTTTACAGGACTCATTGCTCTTGCGGTGATGCATTTTCATGTTACCCATTGGGTGGGGATTATGCTTGTGGTGTGGGTGGTGATGCTTGGGGGAAGTATCAAGACGTACAGTTTGTTTAAAAAGACAAAATTTCACCTCACTGAGGAAACGCAAGGACATTTTGTGCGGTTTGCGAAAAAGAAATACGCCCTTGACGCACTGATGTTAGCGTTGTTATTTGTGTTAGCGTAGGGGGGGAAACATGCAGTTTGTGTACGATGGGCGCGCGGGTCAAGAGGCGTTGTTGTTTGAGGGAGACTCCTTTGCGCACTTGGTGAAATCTCGCCGTTCGCGGGTGGGAGAAGCCTTACATGTAAGGAATTTACAAGAGCCAATAGAATACGTGTATCAACTAGAAAGCATTTCTCGCAACAAAGCCCACGCCTTGCTCAAAGCCACCACGCCCTTAGTATTGCCGTCTTTGCATTCTTTGAGTGTTGGGTGGGCGATGGTGGAGCAAAAAACCGTCGAAAAAGCCTTGCCTATGCTTAATGAAATGGGCGTGCGTAAAATCGTATTTGTCAAAAGTGACTACGCACAAGGGAACGTTAAGATGGACTTTGCCCGCTTAGAGCGCATGGTGATTAGCTCTTGCCAACAGTGCGGGCGCAGTGATTTACTGGTGTGGGAAGAATCCCCTAGCGTGGCCGCGTGGTTGGAAGCAAACCCTGAAGGCGTGGTGGTTGATTTTTCACCCAACCGTTTAGGAAGCCAAAAGCCCACTGCTTTTTTAGTGGGTTGTGAAGGTGGTTTTAGCCCCAAAGAGCGCGCCTTGTTTGAAAAACGAACCGTGGTGGGATTGGACAGCCCGTACATTTTACGGAGTGAAAGTGCAGTAGTGGCCATGGCGTCGAAGATTTTGACCTAAAAAAAAGTCACCTCCTTCTTTGAGGGTTCTATAAGTTCTCCTGCGCACAAAGCCCGCGCACCCTTGGTGCTTTGACTTCTTGCAAAAAAGAGCTAAAAAAACCTTGAAAAAGGCTGAACTTTCTGTTATACTTCCACTTCCCTAATACCCTTAGATAGCAGTGGACTCCCAAAAGTCTGCGGCATTTGATTTTGAATAGAACGAAGGAATCACCGATGAAGAAAGAGATTCATCCAGAATACGTAGAGTGCACCGTTTCGTGTGCATGTGGAAATAGTTTTGTGACAAACTCCAACAAACCAGAAATGCGAATCGATATTTGCAACGCTTGCCACCCGTTTTTTACAGGTAGCGAAAAGATTGTAGATGCTGCAGGACGGGTTGAGAAGTTTAAACGAAAATATAACCTTCAGTAAGTACAGTTGTAACACTCCGTGTTATATTTTATTCCTACACCGATAGGAAATTTAGAAGACATTTCGCACAGGAGCCTTCGGCTCCTCACCTGCGCTACCACCCTTTTTTGTGAAGACACTCGCATTACCAAACGCCTTTTGATGCTCCTTAAGGAACGCTACGGCCTTGAGAGCGCCCCTAAAACATTTATTTCCTTGCATTCTCACAATGAGACAGCCGTTTTAAAAACCCTTGATGTCGCGCTTTTTGAACACCCCTGTGTATACGTAAGCGATGCGGGCATGCCCGGCATTAGTGACCCGGGTGCTGCGTTGGTGCGTTTTTGCCAGGAAAAGGGCATTGCATACGAAGTCGTACCGGGTGCAAATGCCGCTTTGCTTGCATATGCGGCAAGTGGCTTTGAAGAGACGGCGTTTAGTTTTTTTGGGTTTTTGCCCCACAAAGGAAGAGAACGCGAATTGGCCCTAGATGCACTGTTGTCCCACCCTTTGAATGTCATCCTTTACGAATCCCCTCACCGCATTGAACTTTTGATGGACGAATTAGCCAAAAAAGCCCCCGACCGCCTTCTTTTTGCCATTAAAGAAGCCACCAAAAAACATGAAAAAACCTTTGTCGGCACGGTCTTACATGTAAAGGCATGCATGCAAGAAGCCAACTTGAAAGGCGAATGGGCTTTGGTCATCCACACTGCCCCTGCGCAAGTTGCCACTTCCCCTTTAATCGTCGAAGACATTTTAAGCCTCTCCCTCCCTCCCAAAGAAAAAGCAAAATTGCTAGCCAAAATGACAGGCAAAAGTGTCAAGGAGTGGTACGCAACATTGCAAGCGTAAGCCACTCATAAGTCAATATTTAAGGGAATTTGGCTACACTCTTCCCCATGATAATCTATGGCAAACAACTCTTTTTTCATCTCCTTGAGAGCGCCCCAGCAATGTTGCGTACCATTTACTTGGCCAAGGAGTGCGACAAAAAGCAATTTTCACGCATTGCAGCCCTAAAAGTTCCCATTGTTAGGCTAGATGCCAAGCATGCGCAAGCACTGGCAAAAGGAGGAAACCATCAAGGGTTTTTGGCGGAAATTACGCCCTTGGAACCCACTCCTGTGGAAACGCTAAAACAAGGAACGTTTTTAGTACTGCTGTATGGCTTAACGGACATGGGAAACATCGGCGCTATTTGCCGAAGTGCTTATGCCTTTGGCGCGGATGGTGTGATTGTTGCTAACATCAAGCACTTAAACCTTGAGGGCGTGCTTCGCACAAGCAGTGGCGCGGCATTTGAAATGCCTATCGCCCATGCGAGCGATGGCTTAGGACTAATGAACGAACTGGTGCAAAGTGGTTTTACACTCTACGGTGCAGATGCAAGTGGGGCAGACATCAGAAGTGTTGTGCTTGCCGAAAAAAAAGTATTGGTGCTTGGAAGCGAGGGAGAAGGGATACCTGAAAAAGCGTTGCGTCGATGCCACCACAAAGTGGCCATACCCATGGCGAGAGCCTTTGACTCTCTCAACGTAAGTGCTGCTGCGGCAGTGCTGTGTGATAGGATAGCCAATGCGTGATATGAAAACACTCGAAGAAATAGGCTTGCAAGAAGTTTCCAGAAAAACACATATTGAAGTAAAAACCCTTCAATACATGGTGGATAAACAATTTGACAAGCTTGGCCGTATCAATACCCTAGGTTTTTTGAAAATTGTAAGCCGAGAATTTCATTTGGACCTTACCCAGTGGCAAGAAGAGTTTGAGGAGTATTGGAAAAGCACCAAAGACCAAGACGATTCTAAAGACCCTGTATTTATGATCAATACTCCGAGTAGTCCACTTAAGCCCTTGCGCTTTGTGTTGGTACTTGTAGCATTGGCGGCTGTAGCCCTATGGTATTTTGATGCATGGGAAAAAGCACGCGTTTATTTTGAAGAAAACATGAAACAAGAGGCACCTGTCGCCTTTACGGTGGCCCCTGTGGTAGAAGAAGCAAAAGAGTCTTTGGACCTTGTGCAACAAGTGCCTACAGAAGAAGTGGGTGCAATAGAACAAGAAACCAATGCCTCTGTTCCCGCGCCACTTTCTTTGGAGGTGCCTAGTGTTGAGGTGCCTGCGACGCCAGAAACTGCTGTTGAAGAAGCGGTGGCAGAAGAGAAAGTGGTAACTTCTGTACATGTACAAGAGGGCACGATTATACCCAACGTGAATATTTGGGTAGGCATCGTGTATCTTGATACCATGAAGCGTGCCTCCCATTTAACTTCCAATGCGATAACGTTGGATTTTTCTAGAGAGCAAATTATTACAACCGGACATGGAAATTTTACGTTAGTAGAAGAGGAAGAACGCCATGCGTACACCTCACAGCTTCCCAAGCGGTTTCATATCAAAAATAATGTTCTTAGAGAAATCAGTTATCAAGAATTTGTAACCCTCAACAAAGGCACTGCTTGGTAACGAAACTTTTCGCCATAGTATGCTTAGCTAGCATGCTACATGCTTCCACGTTGGAAAAAACTATTATTCAGTTTATGGGAGAGACCTCATACCAGTCTCAGCGTAATCTTGTGCGGATTTTGTTTGCTAACGAAACCCGTTATATGAACGCAAATATACCCAATACCCTAGAGATTTTAAAAACGTTAAAAGAGAATGGCTTGTTACGCCTTATTTACCCCGAAGCCCGTTCGGTGGAGCTTTCCTTTCATGCCAAAGAAAACCCTTTGTTGTTTATACGCATTGTAAATGAGTCCTTGCAAGCCATGGGCTATACCTTTTACCTCACGCAAAAAATGGAAAAAAACAGCGAAGGCGTTGTGTGGGTGATTGTGATGAATACCCAACATGTGGTGGACCCTGTGTTGCTCTCACGCCAGATTGAAGTGCGTGGGGGGAGTATTGAAACCATCGCAAAAGACACTCAAGGCCAATGGCGGTATGTGATTGACTTGAAAGAAGCAAGGGCCAAGGTGGAACCACATCCACTCATGACAACGGTGCCTTTAGGAAACCCTATTAATCCCTACTGGGTGAATGTTTCAGAGGCAGACCGTATGACCTTGCGTGCGCACGCGGCAGACCGCTGGTTTCCGCGGGTTGCTTTTTTTGATAAAACCTTGCAGCTCATTGAAGAAGTCCAAGAAGAAAATTCACGGGCGCAATTGCGCCTTAGTATTCCTGAAAATGCCGTGTATGCACGCATTGAAGACCGCTATACGTTAGACAATATAAAGCGAGGCTTAAGCCTTTACCTTGAGAGGAGATGAACACATGTTTGATGAAATTAGGTTTAACACAATTGAACGCCTTCCCAATTATGTATTTGCTGAAGTAAATGCGATCAAACTTGCCGCCAGACGCGCAGGCGAAGATATCATCGACTTTTCTATGGGCAACCCTGATGGGAGAACGCCTCAGCACATTATTGACAAATTGGTAGAGTCTGCCCAAAAAGACAAAACCCATGGGTATTCGGCCAGTCAGGGCATTTTCAAGCTTCGCTTGGCCATTTGTAATTGGTACAAACGCAAATACAATGTCATCCTTGACCCTGATACCGAAGCGGTCGTAGCCTTGGGAAGCAAGGAAGGGTTTGTGCATTTGGTGCACGCTATCATCAATCCTGGTGACGTGGCTGTGGTGCCAGAACCTGCCTACCCTATCCACACCCAAGCTTTTATCATCGCAGGGGGAAATGTGCATAAGATGGGGCTTGAGTTTAACGAAGCCTTTGAGTTAGACGAAAACGCTTTTTTTGAAAAACTTCAAAAAACCTTTCACGATTCTATCCCAAAACCCAAATTTGTCGTGGTGAACTTTCCCCACAACCCCACAACCGTGACGGTGGAGAAGAGTTTTTATGAGCGTTTGGTGGCTATGGCCAAAAAAGAACGCTTTTATATTATCAGCGACATCGCTTACGCAGAGTTGACCTTCGATGGGTACAAAACACCTTCGATTTTTGAAGTGGAAGGGGCTAAGGATGTGGCGGTTGAGAACTACACACTTTCAAAAAGCTACAACATGGCAGGATGGCGCGTAGGCTTTGTGGTGGGCAATGCCAAGCTTATCACCGCGCTTAAAAAAATTAAATCGTGGTTTGATTATGGGATGTTTACGCCCATTCAAGTGGCTGCAACCATCGCCCTTGATGGCCCGCAAGAGTGTGTGGAAGAGATTAAAGGGGTGTATGAAAAGCGACGGGATGTGTTGCTAGAGAGCTTTGCAAACGCAGGATGGGTGATGGCAAAGCCAAAATCCACCATGTTTATTTGGGCAAAATTGCCAGAATGTGCACAGCATTTGGGAAGTATGGAGTTTTCAAAACAATTGCTCACGCGCGCCAAAGTAGCGGTGAGTCCAGGGATTGGATTTGGCGAACAAGGAGACGGGTATGTGCGTATTGCCCTGATTGAAAATGAAAACCGTATCCGCCAAGCGGCACGCAATGTCAAAAAGTACCTCAAAGAGTTGCAGGAAGGAAAGTAGGGAATGATTAAGGTAGCTATTTTAGGCGTTGGCACGGTGGGTACTGCTGTTGCAAACATTTTACTGAAAAATAAAAATATCATCAAAGCCCGCAGTGGTAAAGAGATTGTGCCGGTGATTGGGGTTGTGAAAAACGTGGATAAACCTAGAGATACGTCTTTGCCACTCACTGATGACCTAGAGGCAGTACTTGCCCGTGAAGATATTGATATTTATGTGGAATTAATGGGCGGGGTCACACACGCCCATGAAATTGTAAAACGCATTTTGTCTAAAGGCAAACCCGTTGTGACAGCGAATAAAGCCCTGTTGGCGTACCACCGTTATGACTTGCAAGCAGTGGCGGGTGGCGTAGCTATCGGCTTTGAAGCCAGCGTAGCAGGAGGCATTCCCATCATCAAAGCCTTGCGCGAGGGGCTGAGTGCTAATCATATCGAGTCCATTCAAGGCATTATGAACGGCACGAGTAATTATATTTTGAGCAAAATGATGCACGAAAAAGTCAGTTTTGACACGGTGCTAAAAGAAGCCCAAGCACTTGGATACGCCGAAGCAGACCCGACTTTTGATGTGGGTGGATTTGACGCGGCCCACAAGCTGTTGATTTTAGCGAGCATTGCGTATGGTGTGCACGGGGATCCTGAAGATATTTTAATTGAAGGGATTGAACGCATTAGCCAAGAAGATATTTATTTTGCCAAAGAATTTGACTACACCATTAAACTTCTTGGCATCGCGAAGCGTCGTGGCTCTCAAGTGGAATTGCGTGTGCATCCTGCGTTGGTGCCTAGTGAAAAGATGATTGCCAAAGTGGATGGCGTGATGAACGGCATTAGTGTTGTTGGCGACGCCGTGGGTGAGACCATGTATTATGGTCCAGGCGCGGGAGGAAATGCTACGGCGAGCGCGGTGATTTCTGATTTGATTGACATCGCCAGAGATGCCCAAGGTTCGCCGATGCTTGGATTTAAACAGCCTCTTGAAGAGGTGAGTTTGACCTTGATGCCTAAAGATGAGATTGAAACCAAGTACTATTTGCGCTTACATGTAAGGGATGAAAAAGGGGTACTAGCCAAGATCGCTACCATCTTGAATGAATGTGATATTTCTATTGATAGCTTTTTGCAAAAACCCGATGTTTCTAGTCGCAAAGATGTTACCTTGTTGTTTGCAACCCATACATGTAAAGAGTTCAACGCAAAAAAAGCGATAGCAGCCATTTCAAACTTAGATTTTGTCTGTGATGTTCCCCATATGATTCGGATTGAGGAATAGGCTGTGGGCCTTGGGCAAGAAGGAGAGGAAAGGGCACGCGCCTTTCTTCTTGCCCAAGGCTTAAACATTATTGCGACGAATTTTCACTCCCGTTTTGGCGAGATAGACATCGTTGCTAAAAGTCACGAAACCCTTCATTTTATTGAAGTCAAAACCACTAAACATGAAGATGCCCTTGCACGCATTACTCCTGCAAAAATGCAAAAGATACAAAAAACAATTGCGTATTTTTTGTACAAACATTCCTTTACATGTAACTACCAAATTGACGCAATAATTGTGACAAAAAATGACCTTGAATGGCTTGAAAACATAAGCTATTAAAGGGCAAGAGGAGTAATGCCCATCGCTATGGTTTCTTTAAACTTAGAGGCGCTATAATGCCTCCTATTGAATACCTAAGGAGAGAAAATGGGAAAATACATTGATTTAAACGCATCAAATTTTGATATTTCTAAAGAAGGTGTTGCGTTGGTTGACTTTTGGGCCCCTTGGTGTGGACCGTGTCGCATGATTGCTCCTGTGATTGAAGAGTTGGCAGAAGAGTTCGAAGGCAAAGCAAAAATTTGCAAAGTAAATACAGACGAAGAGCAAGACATTGCTATTCAGTTTGGCATTCGTTCTATCCCTACCATCCTCTTTTTTAAAGACGGCGAAATGGTAGACCAAATGGTCGGCGCTTCATCAAAACAAGTTTTGGCGGATAAGCTTAATTCATTGCTCTAATGAGAAATGCTAGAGGGAGAAGTCCCTTCTCCCTTAATTACCTTTTTGCTTCTTTTTTCGGCGCATTGATGATTGCAAGTGCGTTTGCATACTACAACTACCGATTTTCTGAGTATAAATTCATCGATTTTAGTGAATGGATTTTCTACCAAAAGTCGGAACTATTTCAACCCACTTCCGACGACTACACTGTGCTTGTTTTAAGTTCAAACATGGATGATGTGGATGCATTGTTACCAAAAATGAAGACAAAATACCCCGTGGTAGTTGTGGATTTGTATCAAAAAAGAGAAGCATCTACCGAAGAGATGCAGTACGTGAGTGCAGGGATGAATACCCTGTTGCCTTTTGTGCAACGGTTTGGAATTTATGAAATTCCTACCGCCTTTGAAATCACCAAAGAGCAAGGTGCACTTTATAAACAAAACAGTCCCATGCGGACGATTCGTTAAGGAGAAATTGTGTTGGATTTAGCGATTGTCGGGGGAGGCCCCGCAGGATTAACTGCTGGTTTGTATGCCACGCGTGGCGGACTAGCCGATGTTGTGATGTTCGAAAAAGGGATGCCTGGTGGGCAAATCACCCAAAGCAGTGAAATTGAAAACTATCCAGGTTCCCCCGAAGTGCTCACAGGCCTAGAGTTTATGGAGCCGTGGACAGAACAAGCCATGCGTTTTGGGCTAAAGCACGAGATGCAAGAAGTGTTGCGCGTGAGCAAACAGGCCAACAATACCTTTGAACTTGCCCTAGTAGGTGGAAAAACCGTGCAGGCTAAAAGCGTCATTGTGTGTACAGGAAGTACGCCTAAGCGCGCTGGCTTTGAGGGAGAAGATGCTTTTTTTGGCAAGGGTGTCAGTACCTGCGCCACGTGCGATGGCTTTTTCTACAAAGGCAAAGAAGTGGCAGTGTTAGGCGGGGGTGATACTGCCTTGGAAGAAGCCCTTCACCTTGCAAAAACTTCCAGTAAAATCTACCTTATTCACCGAAGAGATACCTTCCGTGCCTCGCCAGTGACCGTTGAAAAAGTAAAAAAAACTGCCAATATTGAGCTAGTGCTAAATGCTAGTGTCAAAAAAGTTTATGGCGGTCCTATGGGCGTTGATGGCGTGATTATTGTAGACAAAGAAGGCAAAGAGCGCGATCTTAAGGTGCCTGGCATTTTTACTTTCGTAGGTATGAATGTGAATAACGGCATTTTACGCCAAGAAAATGGAGACGTGCTGTGCGAGCTCAACAAAGCAGGTGAAGTGATTGTCGATTTGTCCATGAAAACAAGCACACCAGGGTTATTTGCAGCAGGAGATATCCGCATCGAGGCACCCAAACAAGTGGTGTGTGCTGCGGGCGATGGCGCCACAGCAGCGCTAAGTGCAATGGCCTACCTTGAACACTGGGAGAGTAAATAAATGCTAAAGATTGGAATCCACGGCTCTACGGGCCGTATGGGTCGGATGATTATTGAAAATTTGGAAGAGGATTTGGAGGCCAATGTGGCCGTGTTGCACGCCATTGAAGCGTTTTCTTTTACGCCGCCTCTTGAGGCTATGGTGACAGATAACCTTGCCACGTTGTGCGAACACAGTGATGTCATCATTGATTTTACCCTACCTGTTGGCACCGAAGCTCTTCTCGAAGCGGCGATAAAATCGCCCCGTCCACTTGTGATTGGAACAACGGGATTGAGTGAACATCAGCAAAACTTGCTCAAAGAGGCAGCGACACAAATGCCTATTTTGTATTCGACCAACATGTCTTTGGGCGTGGCGGTAATGAACCGTTTGGTAGAATTGGCTTCTAAAAGTTTGCGTGAATTTGATATTGAGATCGTAGAACAGCACCACCGCTATAAAAAAGATGCTCCAAGTGGAACGGCGATGACTTTGGGTGAGCACGCAGCACGCGGCCGTGGGTTGGATTTGAACGATGTGCGTATCAGCGGACGCAATGGCATGATTGGGGAGCGCACGAAGGATGAGATTGCCATCATGGCACTCCGTGGAGGCGATATCGTCGGGCGCCATACGGTAGGATTTTACAATGACGGTGAATTTATCGAGATGAACCACACCGCCACTAGTCGCAACACCTTTGCCAAGGGGGCGATCCGCGCGGCAAAATGGATTGCGATGCAAGAGAACGGGTTGTATCACATTAGTGATTGTCTCGGGCTTAACTAAAGGATAGCAAAATGTGCGCAGTTGTTGGGATATTTGATTCAAAAGAAGCGGCCAAGGTCGCTTATTATGCACTTTTTGCAATGCAGCACCGAGGCCAAGAAGCCACTGGGATTAGTGCAAGCAACGGAGAGTGTATTAAAACCGTGAAGCGACGTGGGTTGGTGACAGAAGTCTTTGATGAGGAGGCGTTTAAGCTTTTGCAAGGACACATGGCAGTTGGACACAATCGGTACTCAACCGCAGGCAGTGCGTCAGTTTTGGATGCGCAACCTGTGACAGCTAGCTATCAACTTGGCCAAATCTCGATTGTACACAATGGAAATTTGGTCAACAAAAATGAAGTGCGTAGCAGGTTGATTGAAGAGGGAGCGATTTTTCAATCTTCCATGGACACGGAAAACATTATTCACCTCATCGCCCGTAGCCAAGAAGAACGGCTGCAAGACCGCATTGTGGAGGCGCTAAAAGCCATTAAAGGGGCCTATTCGCTGCTGATTCAATCCCGCCACAAGATGTTCGCCATTCGTGACCCTTACGGGGTGCGTCCGTTGGCGTTGGGTAAACTTGCTGATGGTGGATTTATCGTGGCAAGCGAAACCTGCGCGTTTGATTTAGTGGGCGCGGAATTTGTAAGAGACGTGCGCCCTGGGGAAATGCTGATTTTTGAAGAAGGAAAAAAAGCACCCAAAAGCATTCAACTTTTTGAACCAGATCCCCGTATTTGCGCGTTTGAGTACATCTACTTTGCCAGACCCGATAGCATCATCGAGGGTAAAAATGTCTACCAAGCGCGCCAACGCATGGGCAGTGCCCTAGCCAAAGAATCCCCCAGTCAAGCAGATTTAGTCATTCCTGTGCCAGATAGTGGCGTAGCCGCAGCACTTGGGTACGCTAAAGAGAGCGGTGTGCCTTTTGAGATGGCCATTGTGCGCAACCACTACGTGGGCCGTACGTTCATCGAACCTACCCAAAAAATGCGTGATTTAAAAGTCAAACTCAAGCTTTCTCCTATGCGTTCAGTATTGGAAGGAAAAAGCGTGGTGGTGATTGATGATAGTATCGTGCGAGGCACTACATGTAAACAAATTGTGCGGCTTTTAAAAAGCGCTGGTGCCAAAGAAGTGCATTTGAAAATTGCCGCGCCGCCTATTAAACACCCGTGCCGTTATGGGATTGATACGCCTAGTTATGAAGAACTTATCAGTGCTAATCACACCGTAGAAGAAGTGTGTGAGTATGTGGGGGCGGATTCGCTCTCCTTTCTTTCTATCGATGCGTTGGTAAAAAGCATCGGAGACGATCGACGCTATTCGTTGGTAAGTTTTGACGGCGATTACTTCATCCAATAATCCAAGCACCTCCATCAAAGAGGTGCTCACTACGGGGCGATATTTTCGTAAAACCTTTGGCGTGAGCGTATACAAAGTGCCTGTATCGCTCATGGGATTTACCTGCCCAAATATCGATGGCAAAGTGGCAAAGGGCGGGTGTATTTATTGTGAAAATGAATCTTTTAGCCCCAATCTTGGGGGCGTCGTGCAACCCAAGCGCTTTCGTCTTAACCTCACCAGTGAAAACCCTCTTTTAGAAGAGCAACTTGTCCAACTTGAAGCCCAAGTGATTGAAACCAAGTCTAAATTGGTGCATAAATTTAAAGCCAAAAAATTCCTCATTTACTTCCAGTCTTTTACCAACACCTACGCGCCGCTTGACACCCTCAAAGCGCTGTATGAAAAAGCGTTGAGCTTTGAAGGGGTGGTGGGGATTAGTGTTGGGACGCGTACAGATGCCTTGACCGAAGAGACGTTGGCATACCTTGCATCGTTGGCAAAAACCAAAGAAGTGTGGGTGGAATTTGGCGTGCAATCGTGCCATGATACGACCTTAAAGCGCATTAACCGCGGCCATGATTTTGCCAACGCGGCGACGTGGATTCAAAAAAGCAAGGCGAGCGGACTAAAAGTCTGTGCCCATGTGATTTTTGGTCTTCCCGATGAAACCCAAGAGATGATGCTAGAGAGTGTGCAAAAAACGGTTGCGCTTGGGATAGACGCCATTAAAATTCACCCTCTTTACGTGACAAAGCGCACCACTCTTGCTACGCAGTATGCCAAGGGGGCATTTACGCCTATGAGTGAAGAACTCTACCTTGATACCTTGGTAAAAACCTTGCAGATGTTGCCAAAAAACGTGGTGGTGCAACGCATTACTGCGGGCGTGGACGATGACACACTCATTGCACCTGCGTGGTGTGGTAACTTAAAAGAACAGCGCAAACAGATTCGATTGGCTTTAGAAAAAGCGGGGTTGTATTATTAGCGACAGTGGAGTTTTTGAAAGGTAGTGGTGCGTTGGAAATGGCTAGGATAGGCCATAGAAACACTAAAATTTCGTAGCTCATCTGGCCGTAGATGGGTAGCAATAAGAAAGGTCTCAACAACGGTTGAACTACGCTCTTCTTGGCTAGAGCCAAAAGAGAGTCCTTTGGTTGGTTTAAAGACCTGTCCTCCACTAAGGCCACCGGCGCTGAGCGGATTATTAACAAGTTTGACTTCAAAAAAACATTTTCCGATAGTAAAATTCCCAACGTTGCGTATTTGACCTGAAAAAGTAATCTGCTCAGAGATGAGGATTCTTTTTTGGGTAAGGTTTTCGATGACCGCGCTTTTGGTGTATTTGTCGAGTACGAGCATGGCAAAAATCATGAGCACAAGCGTAACGAGAATGTTGGAAAAAATGATGGACCAAAAAATTTTAGGGCGTTTTTCTCGGCGCGCTAATACCGTAAGAAGAACAAAAAGAACAAAAAGAAAGAGCAGTACTAAGATATGTAAAAGAGTAAAGTATCCCATTAGTAGCACTCCGCTTTTGCCATGATTTCCATGGTATCGTCTAGCCTAAAAGGCTCAATCATCGTTTTAAAATCCACAATCTCACCACGCGCAGGTGGCGTTTGAATGAATATCGACTCCTGATGCAAGGGCTTAAACGCGGACACATACCGTAGCAGTGTCCCCTCTTTTTTTGGGGTAATTGTCAGGGTGACGCGGCACCATGCAAAATCTTTTGGTGCAGTATTGTGCAGGGTGCCTTGAACCAAGAGTGTGTCTGTGAACAGAAGTTGTTTAACAACCAAAAGTTCAACAGAAGCGCTACGTAAGGCCGCATCAAGGTAGTGTTTCATGGCAAAAGGTGCGCCAAAAAGCAACATCAAATCAAGCAAGACGATAACGATGGCGCCCAACGGACGTTTTTTTGCCAGTACAATGGCCAGAAAAATAAACAAGAAAAACAGCAACACAAGCCAAGCAAAGGCAATGTAATCACCCATTTGAAAATGGCTAATGTAAATAGCCAAGGGGTGTTTAGGTGTTTCCATGGCCCCGCGCGTTTTTCTCTTCGATGCCGCTTAGTCCAAAACGGCGTGCAAGTTCTTGTTTGACCCTGTCGGGATGAATGTCGCGGTAGCCTAGGGCTACGAGGGTGTGAAAGAGCAAATCTGCCGCTTCATAAATGGCTTCTTCGGTGTTATCGTCTTTGATAGCAAAACAAAACTCCGCCGCTTCTTCAGCCACTTTTTTAAGGAGTGTATTTTCGCCCTTGGCGTAGAGTTTGGCCACGTAAGAAGTTTGAGGGTCGGCAAGTTTACGTTCATTGATGACATGATATAAGTGGTCGATGACGCCGTAGATGGCCACCGTGCCCGCATCTTCTTGCCCGATAACTTCACCTGTGTCTACACGGTTAAAGAAACACGAAGGCCGCCCTGTGTGGCACGCAACGCCCGTTTGGGTTACATGTAGCAAAAGTGTGTCGTTGTCGCAGTCTAAAAAGATGGCGTCCACTTTTTGCACATGCCCACTGCTTTCACCTTTTTTCCACAAGCGTTGTTTGGTGCGGGAAAAATAGTGCGCATAGCCACTCCTACATGTAAGCCCGTATGCTTCTTCGTTCATGTAAGCGAGCATAAGCACTTCTTTGGAAAGGGAGTCTTGAACCACCACGGGAAGAAGGCCATCTACCTTCTTCCAGTCAACTGCGAAAGACGTGTCCATGGGTTATTGGGAAACGCTTGTGCTTTTTTGCGTGTCTTTGCTATCCACCCAAATATTAGGCACGGCACCACCAGGAGTAAGGAAGAGTTTCGCATCTGTGTTTTCACGCAAGGCATCGTTAAACTTGCCTTGTACTTCGATTTGGCGAAGTTCCAAAAGGCGTGGTGTTAAACTTTTTGAGATTTCGATGTTGGCGTATGCGTTGGCGTCGGCTTCGATTTTGATAGCGTCTGAATTACCGCGCGCTTCAATGATACGCGCTTGTGCTGTACCTTCGGCCAAAGCGGCACGTTTGAGAGCTTCTTGGTTAGCACGTTCCACTTCGTAGCGGGTACGCTCAACCTCTTGGCGGGCTACTTGAACGCGCTCAATCTGCTCTTTGATTTTCGCTGGAAGGATGATTTCGCGTAATTGCACTGAAAGCAAATCCGCAGGCATGTTGGGTTGGCTTTCCATGCGAATACGAATCCCTTCCTCGATTAAAGTGGCGATTTCGTTACGGTTCATAGGAAGTTCTTCTGCCGCGTATTTACCTGCAACCGAACGTACCACTTCACGAGCGACTGGGTTGATGATTTTATCTTCCCAAGAAAGACCCCAAGCGGCGATAGTTTGTGGCGCATTGGCGGGGTTGAGTCGGTACTGAACGGTAATGTCGATAGAAACAGGAAGACCCCTTGCATCCAAAATAGAAATAGACGCTTTTCGTGAAATACCGGAGCCGCGTTGGAGTGTTTCGCCCACGTCTTCTTGGGAAGCGTAGTTAATGATGCGCGCTTTGGTGTCTACGACGATGACTTGCTGGATAAACGGCACAAACAAGTGAAAGCCTGGCTGCATAGGAATGGGGTCAAATTTACCCGCGGTGGCTTTAATGCCCACTTCACCAGAGTTGATAATGACAAAAGGTTTAGCGATAACAATAATGACGATGAGGGCGATAAGTACGTAAAAAAATCCTGCTTTTTTTCCAAAATCTTTGAAAAAAGTAGGCGGTTCAAAGTTGAAGCTTGGACCTCCGCCACCACCGCTTCCTCCGCCACCATTGTTGGCATTGTTGCGTTTCTTAAAATAGTCGTTCAAATCTGCTGGCATGTGTATCCTTTGGGTTAAATATACGTGAGAAGATGCGCGTATGCGGGGTTTCGTCCGTACACGACATCGAAATAGGCTTCTTGAAGCTCCTTGGTCATGGTGCCACGTGCGCCATCCCCGATGACACGGCCATCCACGTTGCGAATAGGCGTGACTTCAGCGGCAGTACCTGTAAAAAAGGCTTCATCGGCCATATAGACTTCGTCGCGTGTGACCCGACGGCGCTCAACAGGGATGCCTTTGGCGCGGGCGAGTTCAAGTACCATACCTTGGGTGATGCTTTCTAGTGAGTTGTCATTAGGCGGAGAAATCAGCACGCCATTGCGAACGATAAAGAAACATTCCCCGCTTCCTTCGGCGATAAAACCATCATCGTCCAAAAGTAACGCTTCATCATACCCTGCATCTTTGGCTTCAAATTTGGCCATTTGAGAGTTGAGGTAATTGGCTACCGCTTTGGCTTTACCCATGGTAGATTTAGCGGGGTTGCGCACAAACGAAGAGATCTTGACACGGATGCCTTTTTCTAGCCCTTCTTCGCCTAGGTATGTGCCCCATTCCCACGCAGCAATCGCTGTGCGCACGGGAGCACTGACATGGTACAAGCCCATGACACCGTAGCCCAAAAAGATAAGGGGGCGCAAATAGACATTGCTTTTAAAGTGATTTTTGCGCAAGAGCTCAATTTGTGCTTGCTCTAGGGTTTCAAGGTCGAAACTAGGGGTAATCATCGTAATTTTAGCGGAGTTGAGCAACCGTGTGGTGTGCTCGCGCAATTTAAAGATGGCCAAGCCTTTTTCGGTTTGGTAGGCACGTGTACCTTCAAAAACACCATTTCCGTAGTGGAGGGTGTGGGTTAAGATGTGAACATTGGCTTCATCCCAGGGGACAAATGTGCCATCCATCCAGATAAATTCTGCTTTATTCATCGTTTTGCCTTTGGTTGAAAATAAAGGGATATAAAGGACACATAGTCTAACTAAGAATTCTTTAAAAGGAGGTTTAATCTCCTTTTTAGGGCCTTACATGTAAAAAGCGGGAAGTGCTATAATACACAAAAATTTCAAGGAGACCTTATGCCAAAATGTGGAGACTTTGCCCCAGAATTTTGCCTTCCCAATCAAGACGAAGCTGAAGTATGTTTGCGCGACATTAAAGGAAGATGGATTGTGCTTTATTTTTACCCCAAAGACAACACGCCTGGATGCACTACCGAAGCGTGCGATTTTACCGCCGCGTTGCCAGCTTTTGACGCCCTCGATGCGGTCGTGCTAGGCGTGAGCCCTGATAGCCCCAAAAAACACCGCAGTTTTATTGAAAAAAAGGAGCTAGGTATCACGTTGTTGGCCGATGAAAGTACCCAGATGGCCCAAGAATACGGCGTATGGCAGTTAAAAAAAATGTGTGGCAAAGAGTACATGGGCATCGTGCGCACGACGTTTATCATCGACCCGCAAGGCAAGATTGCCCACGTGTGGGAAAATGTCAAAGTTAAAGACCACACCAAAGCGGTGCGCGAAACCCTAGCAAAGCTGCAAGCATGAACAATACGGTTGCGCGCGTGTACCGCGGAAAATGGCTAGATTTGACCCACCAAGCCCACGTGGCAGTGGTGGATACGAGTGGCAAAGTGTTGTACAGTTTGGGTGACCCTGAACGGTTTACCTTTATTCGCTCCTCCGCAAAACCTTTTCAAGCCCTTGTGGCGTGCGAGAGTGGCGCGGTTGAGGGGTATGGATTGAACGATGAAGCACTGGCCTTGTTGTGTGCTTCTCACAATGGGGAGCCCTTACATGTAAAGCGTGTGGTAGAGATTTTAGAAAAAGCGGGACTGGGCGAAGGGGCGTTGCAGTGTGGCACCCATCCTTCCTTGACGCCTGCGGTTGCCAAAACCCAACCTTCTGTGCTTACCAATGCCTATTCTAATTGCTCAGGAAAACACACGGGCATGCTCATCACGACCCAATGGCTAGGCGAAGATGTTACGACCTACTTAGACCCTTCGCATCCGCACCAAGAGCGTATTTTGGACGTCCTCTCACAGCTTAGTGACACGCCAAAAAAGAGCATCGGTTTAGCGACAGATGGATGTGGGGTGCCAGTGCATGCGCTTGCGTTGCGCTCTTTTGCGTTGGCCACTGCGCGCATGGCGGATCCAAGCACGTTGGAGCCTAAACGCGCAGCCTATCTTAAACGCATTGCTAAAGCGATGATGGCGCATCCGTTCATGGTGGCGGGTTCGGGTCGGGTGTGTACGCGCCTCATGGAAGAAGCCATGGGTAAAGCTTTTGTGAAACTGGGCGCAGATGGCTACTACATGGCAGGCGTGCCAAGCCTTGGATTAGGCATTACATGTAAAGTGGAAGATGGTAATGTGGCCATTTGCGAAGGGCTAATTATCCATGTGTTGCATCAGCTTGGGGTGTTGTCTCAAGAAGGGTTTGACGCCCTTGAGGAGTTTCATTCACCCAAACGCACCAACCACCGTGGCGAAGTCGTAGGGCGTGTGGCGTACGACTTTGTACTGACAAAACACCCGTGAGCGAATACACTTTTTTATTGCCTTTAGCGGCAGTCAATCTTTTGGGTGCCATGAGTCCTGGGCCCAGTTTTGTCATCGTGGCCAAGACGGCTTTAGGGGAATCTAAAGAATCTGGTTTCGCAGTGGCCCTTGGCATGGGGCTGGGTGCGGCATGCTTTTTTCTCTTGGCGGCGTTTGGATTGTACGCTATTTTGGAAACCGTACCCTTGCTGTACATGGCTTTGAAAATCGCGGGAGGATTGTACTTATGTTATTTGGCAGTGATGATTATCAAGCATGCCAAAACCCCTTTAAGCACGGTGAAACGTGCCAAGGAGAAACACTGGCTAGGGTACGTAGGATACGGATTGGCGGTGCAGCTAAGCAACCCTAAGACAGCCATTGTTATCGGGAGTATCGTGGTGGCGTTTTTACCCCGAGAAATCCCGCCTTTTACCCCGTGGCTTTTGGCGCTCATGGGGCTTGTGACTGACGTGGGGTGGTATGCAACCGTGGTGTTGCTTTTTTCGCGCCCCAAGGCACAACAGGCGTATTTAAGACTCAAAACAGGAATAGATCGCGTGGCTGGTGTTGCGCTTGGTGTATTAGGGGTTAAGGTGTTAACCACCCCTTAAATAAAGAGGAAATAGAGCGTGAAACTTTTGTTGAAATCGTTTGTTCCAGAGATGTTTTTGGTGTTTCAATCTGGCTATAAAAAAGAATACCTTGGTGGAGACCTTTTTGGTGGGATTACCGTGGCGATTGTCGCGCTTCCCTTGGCGATGGCTTTTGCGATTGCTAGTGGCGTGGGGCCTGAAAAAGGCATCATCACGGCGATTATTGCGGGCATATTAGCCTCTTTATTTGGGGGCAGTCGCGTTCAAATTAGCGGTCCAACGGGTGCTTTTGTGGTGGTGATTTATGACATTGTACTGCGGCACGGGTACGAAGGGCTTGCCTTAGCGACGTTGATGGCAGGCGCGATGCTCATCCTCATGGGTTTGTTTCGCCTAGGTGCGGTCATTAAGTTCATCCCTTATCCTGTCATCACAGGCTTTACAGCCGGGATTGCCTTGCTTATTTTTTCCTCCCAAGTGGCGGATATGTTGGGGTTAAAGATAGCAAAAATGCCAGGAGATTTTCTCTCCAAATGGGAAGTGATCGTGACACACTTAACCCAAACAAACCTCATTGCTTTGGTCTTGGGGTTGGTGTGCATCGGACTGATTGTGGGGACAAAACGGGTGTTTCCTAGAGTGCCTGGACCCATCGTAGCGGTCATCTTTGGAGCGGTGGTAGTGCAGGTGTTTAACCTTCCTGTGGAGACGATTTACAGCCGTTTTGGGGAGATTTCCACTACGATTCCATCCCCTAATTTTGCCTTAGATATTTCCATTGAAAACATCAAACTTCTTTTGCCCTCAGCCATGACCATCGCGCTTTTAGCGGCCATCGAGTCGTTGTTATGTGCCGTGGTAGCCGATGGAATGATAGGCTCACGTCATAATTCCAACAGTGAGCTTGTGGGCCAAGGGATTGCCAACATGGGTTCTATGGCTTTTGGGGGCATCCCTGCAACCGCGGCTATCGCCCGTACGGCGACCAATATCAAAGCCGGCGGAAAAACACCCGTTTCTGGTATCATCCATGCGGTAGTGTTAATGTTGTTTATGCTCTACCTCGCGCCGTATATTGTCATGATTCCTCTGGCAGCACTCGCGGCTATTTTGATGGTAGTGGCGTGGAATATGTCGGAAATTGAAAACGTCAAGCATTTATTTAAAGCGCCCACCAGTGACGTGGCTGTTTTAGCGACGACGTTTTTACTCACGGTGCTCATCGACCTTACCGTCGCGGTGCAAGTGGGTGTGGTGCTTGCGGCTATTTTGTTCATCAAGCGTATCATTTCGGTGAGTGCTATTTTGGACAATAAAATCACGACGTACGAACCCCTGCCCGAAGCGTTCAATGACCCCGATGGGATTGAACACAAGGCTATCAAAGAAGGGGTTGAGGTGTATGAGATTAACGGGCCTTTTTTCTTTGGAATTGCCGATCGCCTCAAATTTGTACTAGACGCTATCGGGGTAACACCCCGTGTGTTTGTCTTGCGGATGCGCCACGTGCCTTTTATCGACGCGACGGGCATGTACGCGCTCAAAGAGTTTCAAGAAAAATGCGTTGCCAAAGGGACAGTTCTGGTGCTCTCAGGCGTGCAACCGCCCTTGTTGAAAGATTTAAAACGCTTTGGATTTGTTGGGCGTGTGGGAGAAGAAAACATCTTTGACCACATTGACCAAGCACTCATTCACGCGAACACACTGGTGGTACACGATGAAAAAAACCAACATACCGATGCATGCCCTTGAGGTAGAGGACGCCCTCTTACATGTAAAGAGTTCCCCTAAAGGGTTAAGTTCCCAAGAGGCCGCGTTGCGCCTTAAGCGTGATGGCCCAAACCGCTTGAGCGAACCTCCCAAAGAGAGCGCTTTGATGCGCTTTCTTTACCAATTTCACAATGTGCTCATTTACGTACTCCTAGGCGCTGCGGTGTTGACTGCTGTGTTGGAGCACTGGATTGATACAGGAGTGATTGTTGGGGTGGTGCTAGCCAATGCCATCATCGGATTTGTGCAAGAAGGTAAGGCAGAAAAAGCCCTAGAGGGGCTACGCCAAATGCTCGCTTCTAAAGCAATGGTTTTGCGCGATGGGGCGTGGAAAGAAGTGGACGCGGCCCTTTTAGTCGTGGGCGATGTGGTGCGGTTGCGCTCAGGTGACCGTGTGAGTGCAGACATGCGTCTTTTGGAAGTGACGGGACTGCGCATCGAAGAAGCCGCGCTCACAGGAGAGTCTGAGCCTGTCTTTAAGCAAAGCACACCCGTGGGCGAAGACGCAGGCGTGGGAGACCGCGCGTGCATCGCGCATTCGAGTACACTTGTGGTGGCAGGACGCGGTTTGGGTGTGGTGAGCGCCACGGGACCGCGCAGTGAGATTGGGCGCATTGGGACGATGATGCTAGAAGTAGAAACCCTGCAAACGCCCCTCACCCTTCAGATGGAAGCCTTTGGGAAAATACTCTCTTTGGCCATCGTGGGTTTTTCAGCATTTCTAGGCTTAACAGGCTGGCTTTTGCATGGTTACGGCCTTGAAGAAGTGTTTTTAGCGGCCATCGGCTTTGCCGTAGCGGCCATTCCTGAAGGGCTTCCTGCCATCATGACCATCACCCTTGCCCTTGGGGTAGAGCGCATGGCTAAGCGCAATGCCATCACGCGAAAACTCACCGCGGTGGAAACTTTGGGGTCGGTGAGCGTGATTTGTTCAGACAAGACAGGCACCCTTACCCGCAACGAAATGTCCGTGCGCCACGTGGTGACCCAAGAAGGCGTGTACGAAGTGAGTGGCGTGGGGTATGCGCCTGTGGGGGAAGTGCATGTTGATGGAAAGAGCATCACCCTTGATGAGCACAAGGTGCTTGGTCAGTTTACGTACGCCATGCAAGTGTGCAATGATGCGAGTATCGTCCAAAAAGAAGAGGGCTGGGAACTCGTAGGCGAACCCACTGAAGGTGCCTTGCGGGCCTTTGGGATGAAACTAGGCGTGGTGCCAGAAGCCAAGCGCCTAGGCGTCATTCCCTTTGAGTCAGAAAACAAATTTATGGCGACGTTGATCGAGGGCGAAAAACGGGAGATTTTCCTCAAAGGTGCGCCCGATAGATTGTTGGAGCGCGCGATGTTTCAGCTAGGGGCTTCGGGGGTGGAGCCTTTAGATAAAGCGTTTTGGAAAGCGCAGATTGAAAGGTTGAGTGCGCAAGGTTTGCGGGTCTTGGCAGCGTGCAAAAAAGAAGCGGGAAAAACCCAAGAGACCCTTGGGATGGAAGACGTGGAAGAAGGGTTAGTCTTTTTAGGGCTTGCTGGCATCGTTGACCCGCCGCGACCTGAAGCCATAGAAGCCATCAAAACGTGCCATAGTGCTGGCATTCGGGTGGTGATGATTACCGGAGACCATGGCGGCACAGCACGTGCTATTGCCAAAGAGATGGGGATTGAAGGCGAAGAGGTGATTACGGGTGAGGAAATCGAAACGGCAGACGAGGCTTCTTTGCGCGAAAAAGTCCTTACATGTAACGTCTTTGCCCGAACCAGTCCTGAACACAAACTCCGCCTTGTGAAAGCTTTTCAAGCTAACGGTTTGGTGGTGGCCATGACGGGTGATGGGGTCAATGATGCGCCTGCTCTTAAGCGCGCTGATGTGGGTGTGGCTATGGGCATCAAAGGGACGGAAGCCACAAAAGAGGCGGCCAAGATTGTCCTTGCGGATGATAACTTTAGCTCCATCGCCGCGGCGGTCAAAGAGGGACGTACTATCTACGACAACCTCAAAAAAGCCATCGTGTTTATTTTGCCCACCAATGGGGCCGAAGGGTTAGTTATTTTGGTGGCAGTGTTGTTTGGTCTGGCCCTTCCTTTGACACCGTTGCAGATTTTGTGGGTCAACATGGTCACGGCTGTGACGCTCGCCCTTGCTCTTTCTTTTGAACCTTCAGAGCCTGATATTATGCGTCGTCCACCGCGCAAAAGTGGGGAACGCATTTTGGATGGGGTGTTGGTGTGGCGCATTGGGTTTGTTTCTGTGCTCATCGGCGGGGCAACCATGGGAATCTTTTTTTACGAAATACACCAAGGAGTGCGTGTGGAAGTGGCGCGAACCATCGCGGTCAATACCCTTGTGTTTGGGGAGATTTTTTACCTCTTTAATACGCGGTTTTTGCGCGCTTCGAGCTTGAGCGTTCACAAGCTTTTTTCTAACCCCATCGCGTGGGTGTGCGTGGGCGTGTTGTTGGTGTTTCAACTGGTGTTTGTCTACGCGCCTTTTATGCACGTGTTGTTTGCTTCTAGCGCGCTTGAATGGCGGCATTGGCTGATTCCTTTAGGGATTGGTGCGGCGATTTTTGCTATAGTAGAGGCTGAAAAAGCCCTTTTGCGCCGTCTTTACATGTAAAGGAATTGTATGAGTATTGTGTTTGTGTATAACGCTAATAGCGGACTGTTTAACACCCTTGGCGACATCGCCCACAAGGTGTTTTCCCCGAGCACTTACGCGTGCAATTTATGTGGAGTTACCCACACGCCTTTGGGGATGCGCAAAGAGTGGAAGGAGTATTTGGAGAGCTTGGATATAGAGAAGGAATTTTTACACGCAGACGAGCTTGAGGCGACATATGGAATTAAAGACCTTTCCTTACCTGCCATTTTATTTAAAGATGAGCAGGGCGTAAAGCCTTGGATTAGCGCAGAAGAACTTAACGGGTGCAAGGACTTAGAAAGCATGAAAGCCTTGGTTTCGCGCGCATTAAAGGAGCGTGCATGAAGCCCTATTATGATGTCATCATCGTGGGGTCTGGCCCTGCGGGATTGGGTGCGGCCTTTAAGCTAGCGGAAAATTCAACCCGTTCGGTGTTGTTGTTGGAAAAGAAAAAAATCAGTTCAGGGGGCTTGCGTAATGACTGCAAGCAAAACTACACTTTTCCTGTGGGTTTTCCCTTGGAGCATTGGAGTAAGGAAGAGGCGCACCTGTTGCTTGAAGAGGTCAAAACCCACCTAAACCCTGCCATCGAAACCAAGCAACGCATCGCGACATACCAAGCCCGCGCTAAAAAAATTGGCGTGGAGATTTTGAGCATCGACCAAGCCCATGTGGGCACGGACAAATCTTCCGCGCTCATCAAAGAACTCATTGAAAAACTCAAAGCCTTGGGCGTGGACGTGGCCTTGGAAACCGAAGCCTTACATGTACATGCAGAGACTAAAGAAGTGGAGCTTGGTTCTGGGGAGCGGGTCGGGTTTGGGGACGTGGTGTTAGCCCCTGGGCGGGGGGATTACGACTGGTTGCAACGGCAAATGGAAGCCATGAACGTACCCTACAGCGACAACATTGTGGACATTGGGATTCGCGTGGAGACCAAGGAAGAAAACTACCCCATCGTGCGGGATTATTATGACCCGAAGATTTTATTTCCGGGTAAGGTGCGCACTTTTTGCACCAATTCAGGATGCGCCCATATCGTGCGGGAAAGCTATAAAGGGTATTATTCGGTCAACGGCCACTCCCTTTCGCGCGACCATGCGTCCAATGGCTTGGTAAATTTTGCCATGCTTAAAACCATTCGCCTTACCGAACCTGTGGTGAGCGGACAGCAGTTTGGAAAGATTTTGGGGGAAATGGTCATGCAACTCAGCGGCGGTTCGGTCATCATGCAACGGGTGGGAGATTTTCGCTTGGGGTCGCGCAGTAAAAAAGAGACCTTTAACAGCGACTTGTATGACTTTGAACCCACCCTCAAAAACGCGGTGGCGGCGGATTTGTCCTTGAGCATGCCTGCAAAAATCTTGCGGGATATTTGGAAGTCCTTAAAGATGCTAGATACCATCATCCCGGGCGTTTTGCACCCTTCGACTATTTTGTATTACCCTGAGATTAAAACTTACTCTAACAAGCCCACGTTCATTAATAGAGACTTTGCGGTGCGCCCTCATGTGTACATCATCGGAGACGCCGCAGGGACGAGTCGCGGGATTACCGCCGCATGGTCGTGCGGCATTCGCGCCGCACAAGGGATTTTAAAACACTAGAGCAATGTTCTC
>JACUTV010000008.1 GCA_014859645.1 Campylobacterales bacterium | reverse complement strand
ATATTTTTGAAGGTTGGCGAGGCTGTTGTGTTGTTGAGAGTTTTAGCCGTAATGGCAATATCTTTTTCTGATTGGATTAGTCCGCGGTTTGTAATAGTGTTGATTTTATCTTTATCACTGTTTGAAGTTATGTTTAAACTCCCGTCGCTATAAATAACGCCTTCTTCTTGGTTGGTAAGCGTGTTTGCTATAAGGAGATTTATGGCGTTATTGCTGCGGATAAGCCCTGCATTGTCAAGGTTTTTAGAGACTAGAGTTAAGTCGTTTTTAGCATAAAAGGCACCAGTGTTTTCAATGTCGCTTGCACCAATGTCCAAATTATAACCGCCGATAAGCCCTTCATTGTTGATGTGATTCAACGCGTAAAGTGTGCTTTTGCCTACCCCCTCAAGGGCAATAAGTTCGCCTTTGTTGTGTATGTTTTCCGCCTTAAAGGACATGGCATCAGCAGCTTCGACAATGCTATTCTCCTCAACTAAAAGTTTTTTGGCCGTATTGATTGAGATATTTTGAGCGGTTATGTCTCCTTTTAGAGTGGTATCTGCACCATGGGAGTTAAGCGTTACGGCGCTACCCGCGATAATTTTAGAAGCAACAATATCGCCATTCGCGTTTAGTTCGAGGGAGTTTTGTGCTAAGACTTCAGGCGGGAGATGAACGCCGATGCCTCTATCGGTACTTCTGAGTGTAATAGCATTGGCGTAAATACCACCAAGAAGGGTTGAGTCTATGGCAATGCCAGCACCGCTTATATTTTGAGAAGTGTAGGTGCCATCCAGTGCGATGGTGTTTTCCCCTGTGATGACATTGAGTTCATCCGCATAAAGTTTCGCGTTGAATTCTAGGGCTTTGGCGTAGAGATTAACTTTGGCGATGTTGTACGCGTTAAAGCCGTCCCCGTCGACGGTAATCACACCCCTCTCCACATCAAAGCCTTGAAGCATGGCTCCATGCATGAATGGTGTGCCTGTGGTTAGGGTTGCATTGGGTGTGTTAATAAAGCCTCCGCCATTGATGCTGATGCCATTTGGGTTGGCGACAATCACATCTGCTGCTTGTCCTGCAACTTCGGTGTAGCCTCGCAATAATGTTTTGTTTGTGCCCGTAACTTCATTGAGAATAAGACTGGCGGCATTGCCTGTAAGTTTTGGATTATACGCGATGTAGCCTGCTAGCTGTGTATTGGCAATGTTTTTAGCGTTGTTGAGGATTAAACCTTGTTGCTCGACGTTAAATGTAGAAAATTTATTGTGGGAGAGACCCTGTGTATTTGGAGCGACGATATTAACAACAGGAACCCCGTTGGGCGCTTTTATGAGCTGGGCTTGATTTGCGCTAGGCGCGCTTGTATCTACGGTAAGATTTGCACCATGGAGAGTTTGGGTGAAAATAAGGAAAAAACTGGTGCAAACAGAAATAAACTGAGAGGGGTTCATGGGCGTCCTTTTTTGGCGTAAGCTTTACATGTAGCGATAATATCTGCCACTTCATGATGGCAATTATGAGAAAATGCATCAAATGGCATGGGTTGATTGGGGGATATTCTTTTTTGAACACAGTGCGAAAATTTGGCGGCGTCATCATCGTTTGTTGGCTCAATGCGGCTGCATTTGGCGTGGTTAAAGTAGGGCGAATTGTCTATCATCGCCCCTTGTGTGTTGAAGTAATCAAGATACTGTGTCGCGTACAATCCTCCGCACTGGTTGGCGGTGCATAAATAGGCATGATAATAAACATCTAAAGTAGCATTGCAGTGGTAGACATCATGAGGGGCAAGCCCGTTGAGTTGTTTAAGGTTTTCAATGATGTCCACACCTTTTATTTTAGAAAGCCACGCTTGCCTGAAAGGGTCGTAAACCCCTTGTGGGAAAAATAAAAGGCTTGCATCTTCGTCCCAGATGCCTCCTGCGTAGGCAAAATCAACCCTCAAGGAAGGGAGAGTGTCTTTGGTGATAAGGCCATCGTCGCCGTAGTCTATGATTTTTATGATTTGCTGATTTTCATCCATCACGATTCTTAGACTTCGCATGGGGCTAAAGACAAAGCTATAGGTTTTGTCTTTGACTGTCATACTATGAGGAAGTGTCGCCTGTGCGTCGGCATAGGCGTATTGACGCAAAACGTTTCCATCGGCATCAAGAACCGCAAGAAGTTGTCCTTCGCCAGCCCAAAGATAACGCTCTTTAAGCGCGCCACTTACTTTTTTTGCCAGTTTTAATCCTTGGGCATCAAGGAGATACTCAACGGTATGCGAGGGCGTGGAAATGTGCTGCAAGTGGTTTGTTTTGGCGAAGCTATAGGATTTGTCTTTTGTGACAACATGAAGAGCTGTTCTGTCTTGGTTAAAATAAAGGAACACAAAAATTAAAAACAGAACAACAAACACCAAGATTTTTTTCATTTTTTAAAATCTATAGTGTACTGAAAGCCCAAAAAAATTCTGATGTTTGGCTACATCACGCTTTCGCAAAGGCATAGCGTAATACAGCGAGGCATTAAGGGAATCTTTCTGAAGTTTTAGGCCAAGTACGCTGCTAAACAAAGAGCCTCCATTTGTGTCTTCTTCTTTCTTAATCTCTCCATAATCAAACCCTACGAAATAGTGTGGACTTAGGGCGCCAAACCAATGCACTGGAGAGAGGTAAGAAAGTTCATTGCGTAAGAAAAAACCTGTATTGCCACTAAGCCCTTCTTTTTGGTAGCCGCGCACACTGTAGTGCCCGCCAATACTGATTTGGTTGGTGCTAAAAAGTTGGTGAGGGGAGTATTGAAAATGACCATTGAGGGAGTATTGAAACTTATCTACGCGTTTAAAAAGTGCTAGGTCGATGGTGTAAAGATGGTAGTGTTCGTTGAGGTTCGTTGGGTTCGTGGCATGAAACCAGTCTGTTCCTTTGGTGTAATTAAGGGCCGTGTAAAAGTACATGCCTGATGTTTGATACAGATAATCAACCATCAGTCCAGCCTTTGAAAGCTTGTAGCTAGAAGTCTCTATAAGCGCATTGCTTATGTAGTTTTCTGTTTGATACCGCGACAGTGAAGACCCAAGGGTGACCTTGTGAGATACGTTGTGAAAAAGTTTGTAATTGAAAGACAGGGCGTGGGTTTGTGTGTTGCCTTTGGAGGTGTATTGGTTGATTCCACCATAAATAAACTGTTTGTAGCTGCTTTTGCGGTAGCTTAATGTTGTGAGCAACCTGCCAAAAGGAAAGGAGTATTGATACCCATCTCCAAGGGAATTTTCATTTTTAAAGTGCTGGTTGGTACTGTTGAGATTGAGGGAAAATTGGTCGTTTATGTCTAAAGGATTGTCTATGTTTAGCGTAAGACTTCCTTGCTTGTCCCCTGTTTGTTTTGTGCCAAAGTTATTGATGCCGATGGTGCCATTGATGCGATTTGTGGCAGTGTTTTTGATGTAAATATCGCTATAGCCTACTTGGGAGCTAGGCAGAAGGTCCATGCTTGCGCGGTTGCTAGGGAGGCGATTGATGGTTTCCATGGCATTTTCTAAGTTTCTTATGTTTAAAAAGGCTCCTTCTTCTCCCCAGAAGGCATTGCTGATGTATCTCTTTTTGGGTGAAATGGTCGCTATTTTTCCCTCTGTGGCGTAAAGTATGATTTCCCCTTGGGCTATATTTTGTGGTTTGATGTAAACTTGGGAAGTGATGTAGCCTTTTTCAATATACAAAGCAGTGAGGTGTTTGGCAAGGTTTGATAGCTCAGCAAGGGAGTTGCATTTTTCAATGTATTGGTCATATAAAAAGTTTTTTTCAGCACGGGAGAGCAGGGTGATCCCTTCGTCTTTGATTGTGGTGATGTGAAAGCATGGTGCCTCTTCTTCTGTGAGCAATGCTGGTTTTTCTGTCTCGTAGCGAAAGGTATTTGGGTGTTGCTTTTGTTCAAGCTTTTCAAAAACCTCTTTTTGTTTTTCAAATTGCTCGCGTTGTTCGATGGTTCCTTGGGCAGGATTTGAAAACATCAGAGAAGGGAAAAGTAAACACAAGAAGAGTTTTTTGCATGCCATGAGCCTCCATTCCGCCAGAAAGAGTGATGTGATAAAAAATATGATAAATTTAAAAAATCAGATTATAATGTCTTAAAAATTACAATTTGATTAAATGGTTATAAAAAGATGTTACTTAACGTTAGATTCTTACCATATTAGAAATTTCCCAAAACCCTTCGCGGCCTTTTTGGAGTATAATCCTTCTTTTACAAGGAGTTTATGTGTTTGGCATATTCATAGCCCTCGTGGGGAAAATTTTTCCGCTGTATGGGATGATTGGGCTAGGGTACATCGCTTCGCGGGGTTTACATGTAGCCCGTGAATCTATCGCGCCTTTGCTGATTTATATCATCTCGCCCGTGGTGGTGTTTACGGCCAGTTTGAACGTGACCATTAGCCTTGAAGTGCTCGGGTTTCCATGGTTCATGTTTGGGGTGAGCGCGGCGTTGTGCCTTTTGTTTTACTGGGTCGGGAAGTTTTTTTGGACGGATGCGACGCGTAATATCTTCGCTTTTAGCGCGGGTACGGGCAACACGGGCTACTTTGGTATTCCTCTTGCGATGTTACTTTTTGAGCCTGAGGTGGCCAACTTGTACATTTTTACCATGCTTGCTTCTTTGCTGTATGAGAGTACCATCGGGTTTTATATCATCGCGCGGGGGCAGTACACCTTTAGGCAAAGCCTTCTCAAAGTGGCGCGCTTGCCTTCACTTTACGCCATGCACGTGGGGCTTGTGTTCAACTACATGGGGTGGTTTCCTTCCGAATCCATGATGGATTTTATGGAGTATTTTAAAGGAACCTTTGCCATTTTAGGGATGATGATGGTAGGCATGGGGCTCAAGGGCGTGCGGGAAAATGGCATGGACTTTGCCTTCGTGGGCATGACCTTTGTGACCAAATTTGTTGTGTGGCCGTTGGTGGTGTTTGGGCTTATTTACCTTGACCAAACGTGGTTTGGGCTACTTAATGACGCGCTGTATAAAGTCATGTTTATCTTCGCCGTGGTGCCCTTAGCGGCCAATGCTGTCTCCATGGCGGTGTTGCTTAACGCCGCGCCTGAAAAGGCTTCCTTTGCGGTGCTTTTGAGCACCTTGTTTTCCCTCGTGAGCATTCCGCTCATGAGTCTTGTTTTTTTACATTAAGAGGAGTTAATAATGCAACAATCTTCCGCGTTTGTGTTGGGGTTATTTTTACTAATGAGTGCAGGAGCCCTTGGAATGGGGCTTGGAAGCAGTGTGGTCAAATACAAACAGCTTGAACGGACCGTTTCGGTCAAAGGGTTGGCAGAGACGGAAGTGGAAGCAGACGTGGTCATTTGGCCCATCCAATTCACCCGCGCTGGCGATGATTTGGGTAAGCTGTACCAAGAGCTAGAGCGCGACACCAAGCTTGTCAAAGGCTTTTTAGAAACAGAAGGGTTTGACGCCAAAGAGCTCACCGTGAGTGCGCCCGTGGTATTTGACCGCCTTAGCAACCAGTACGGTCAAAATGAGGGCGGCTACCGTTATATTTTGAGCCAAACCCTCTCCCTTTACAGCACCCAAGTAAGTAAAGCCAGAGAAGCCATGGTGGGTCTTGGGGAGCTTGGTAAACAAGGGGTGACTTTTAAATCCGACATGTACGAAAATCGCGTGGAGTACTTGTTTACGCAACTAAACGCCGTTAAACCTCCTATGCTCAAAGAAGCGACACTGAGTGCGCGCGCCTCGGCCCAAACTTTTGCCGATGATTCGCAAAGTAAGCTAGGCAAGATAAAATCCGCCGCCCAAGGGCAGTTTAGCATCAGCGACCGCGACAAAAACACGCCTCACATCAAAACCGTGCGGGTAGTGTCTACGGTGGTGTATTACTTAAACGACTAAACCCTTACATGTAAGGGTTTTAGCAAGAAGAAAAAGCACCAAGGGTGCGTGGGCCTCCCGCCGAGGGAAACCCAGTGTTAGCGTAGTTTTTGGAGCTTTGCTTCAAAAGCGTATTAGGAGTTCTGCAAGAATTCTATAAAATATAAGGAGAAAACAATGCGCATGTGGCAGGGTTTAGTGGCGATAGTAGTAGGGATTTTGTTGACAGGATGTATGGCAAGCTCCACTCAAGGAGGCGCACTTGGGGTAAACCGAGGACAACTCATGCTTGTTTCTTCGGCACAAATGCAAACAGGGGCCGACGAAGCCTACGCCCAAGTGTTGAGCAAGGCCAAAGCCGAGAATAAACTCAATAAAAACAAAGCCCAAGTAGAGCGCTTACGCACCATCGCCAAACGCCTTATGGGGCAAGTGGGTGTGTTTCGCCAAGATGCCACCCAGTGGGCGTGGGAGGTGAATCTCATCACCGAAGACACGCTCAATGCGTGGTGTATGCCTGGCGGGAAGATTGCTTTTTATACGGGCATTTTAGACCAGTTGAAGCTTGATGACCACGAAGTAGCGGCCATCATGGGACACGAAATGGCCCATGCCTTGCGTGAACACAGCCGTGAGCGCGCTTCTCAAGACCAGTTGCGTCAGATTGGCCTCTTTGCGGTGCAAAAAGCCACAGGTGCTTCGGGCGAAGTCATGAAACTTGCAGACATGGCCACGCACTACACGATCTCGTTGCCTTATAGCCGCGAGCACGAACGCGAATCCGACATCATCGGCCTTGAATTAGCCGCGCGCGCAGGGTATGACCCCATGGGCGCGGTACGCGTGTGGGAAAAAATGGCAAAAGCCTCACCCAGCTCTCCACCAGAGTTTTTAAGTACCCACCCTTCACCCCAGTCACGCATCGCTGAGCTTAAACAAGCGGCAACGCGCGTGATGCCATTGTACGAAAAAGCACCCAAACCTTAGAGACTTACATGCAAAGACGGATGACTCCGTCTTATTTATGTCACGATATTGTGACATAATAGTGGTGACATTTTGGGCGAATGTGAAACTACTATGAGGAGTGGGTGTGTCATTTAAAGCAAAAATTATCACCACGATTGCTGTGTTAATGTTTTTAAGTTTGGGTATTTTTGGAGTCATCAGTTATCTCGACACGAAGAAAAACAGTGTCGCGCAGGTTGAAGAGAGTCTTAAGATAGCCTCTCGGGGCTTAACGGACTACATTGATTTGTGGGTGCTTGGTAAAAAAAATAGCCTAATGAGTGCCGCGAGAATGCTTGGCGATGTTGAAACTATGAGCGAAGCGCAAATCAAAGCCGTCCTTCAAGAAACCACAAAAGCCGCAGAAAGTCGCGACACCTTTGTGGGCATCGAGTCTTCTGGCGTGATGATTTACGGAAGCAATACCACGCCAAAAGCAGGGTTTGACCCTCGTGCGCGTCCGTGGTTTATCATGGGCAAAACCACGGGTAAAGCGGGCATGACAGATATTTACAGAGGTTCGGCCGACCCTATTGACTTGGTTGCGGTCATGGCGCCCATTGTGAAAAATGGGAAAATCATCGGTGTTGTTGCTAGTTCTTTTGAGCTAACGCACGTTGCCAAAGCCGTTAGTGGTATTGACTTTAACGGCGGATACGGTATGTTATTGGACGCGAAAAAAGTCATCGTTGTACATCCAAAATCTGACATGATTGGCAAAGAATCTGTTTTGGCGTCGCGCTTTGGCGGGGCGAGTGAGGGCATGCTTGAGTACGCCTTTGATGGAAGCGATAAAATTTTTACCTACAAAGCTTCCGTGGAAACTAACTGGATTCCTGGCATTACCTTTGAAAAAGAAGTGGCCTATGCTTTTTTAAATGCCCTGACAAGAGAACTTGTTTTTATTGGCCTTATCATGCTGGTTGTTTCGATGGGCATTATGATTTTTTTAATCAAAACACTGCTAAAACCTCTCGATAAACTCAACAGTGTTGTGGAGGAACTCTCCAGTGCCGAGGGTGACTTGCGCCAACGGCTTGTTGCGACCGCTAACGATGAGTTTTCACAAGTTTCGCGTAACATCAATCGCTTTATCGAAAAACTTCACGAGATTGTGAAAAAATCAAAAGTCATCAGTAGCGAAAATGCGTCCATTTCTGAAGAGCTTTCGCGCACTGCTTCACAAGTCGTGCGAAATGTGGACAGCGAGTCGAGGATTGTTGCGCAAACAAAAGAAGAAGGCACGGCACTGGTCAAAAGCATTGAAGGTTCTGTGGAAAAAGCCAAAGCTTCCCAAACAGCACTTTCAAATACCCAGCAAGATATTGGTGAGGTGAGGGCGAAAGTAGAAGAACTTGAACACACCATGCAAGCTACGGCGGCTAAAGAGCAAAGCTTGGCTGAGCGCCTTAATATGGTTAGTCAAAACGCCAGTGAAGTCAAAGACGTGCTTGGCATCATCCGCGATATCGCCGACCAAACGAACCTTTTGGCGCTTAATGCAGCCATCGAAGCGGCGCGCGCGGGTGAACACGGGCGCGGGTTTGCGGTGGTTGCCGATGAGGTGCGTAAACTTGCCGAAAGAACCCAAAAAAGCCTTGTGGAGATCGATGCGACCATCAACGTTGTAGTGCAGTCTATCATGGATGCCAATACAGACATCACTGCCAACGCCAAAGAAGTAAGCAGGCTAGCTTCCGTTTCTTTGGAGCTGCAAAATGGCATGAACAATGTTGCGGATACGATTTACAAAACCATCGACGAATCCCACGGGACCGTCAACGACTTCATCGATACGGCCACAAAAATCAAAAAGATTGTAGATGAAATCGAAAAAATCAATGTGATTTCAAAAGAAAACGTAGGAAGCATCGACAACGTCTCCCAAGCGTCTGAACACTTGCACACTATGACGGAGAACCTTAACAACGAGTTAGGAAAGTTTAAGTCTTAGGGGCGGCCTCAAGGCTAGGCGCACACTATGTCCACGTGTGTGCCTAGCCTCTTCTTTACATGTAAAGCGTGAGGCTTATTAATTTGCAAAAACAATACAACCTTCGGTTGGACAGACTTCCATGCACGCGGGTGAGGCGTGGTGCCCTACGCACTCAACGCATTTGTCTGCGTACACATAGTAAATATCCGCATCCGTTGGGTTGTCGCTATCATCCACGATAGCCTCCACGGGACACTCATCGATACAGGCCCCACATGAAATACAAACGTCCGTAATCTTTACTGCCATAACGTCTCCTTTGCTTAGTTTTTTAGCAAGGAAATCTTACCGCACGAGCGTAGCGTGGAAATAGCACAGGGTGATGGAGCGTGTTTTAAAAACGTAAAAGTACGCCTAGAAAAATCGCTACCACGCCTAGCGTGATGTTGATGGGCACCATGAGGGTTCCGATTGGCCCTAGCATGGATTTTGCGTTGGCAAAATCTCCTGCATCTATGAAGCGTTGGGCTTTGTTGCGGCGTAGAATCATCATGCCAAGGTTCAGTGCCATCACGCTCCAAATCCCTTCTTTGGCAAAAGTGAGCACCTTTAGTTCGCTTTGATGTAAATCCATAGCAAGCGCCATAATAAGCGCAGTAAGAAGCAATAGTAGTACAAAAGGCACGACAATCTTGAAGAGATTGTTGAGCATATGTGCCGTGCGAGCCAGACGTTGTGGCCCTTCAAGTTGGGCTAGGGCGTAGTGGGCACTAAAGCGAATGGCGATCATGCCGCCTACCCACACGACGGCAGAAATAACATGCAAAAAGACGATAATACTTTGGTATTGTGCGAAAATAAGTTCCATGGAGTTTCCTTTTTTTGGTGGCATTGTAGCATGTTGAATTCTTTTTTTTACGGATTTTTTTTATTTTCCAATGGCTAACTATTTTCTTTGTTTTTGAACATATGTTTGATACAATATGAACATATGTTCAAAATAAGGAGCGTAAATGGAACAAGAAGTTGTGCTTGCTTGCAACAATAGCAGGTGTATAAAAAAAGATGAGTGCTTACGGTATAAGCTCTTTCTTGAAGGTGCCAAAGAGTTCTCTACTAACGGCGGGAACGAAGAAAAAGGCTGTAAAAAATTTATACAAAAGGATTAATAATGGAAAAAAAATGTATGCAAAAAAGAGCCCTTAATGGCTCTGGAATGGGACGCGGTGGCAACATGAAACATGACCAATCTTGTCATGGCAATGGTGAAGGCTTTGGAAAGGGCCAAGGAAGAGGCAAAGGCTGCAACAGAAAATAACAGCCTTTTTGCGCGTTACATGTAAGGAGTTTTTCTTACATGTAACGCCTATAAAAAATACAAATAGACGAAAAATGAACTTGTTTTACACCCTTACATGTACTCCTCAACCACCCATTCCGTGAATGAAAACGCGCAGGTAAACGCAGGCGAGACGGCGTTTAGGATGTGCACGGTGTTGCCTTCGCGTTCGACGATGAAATCTTGGACGAGTTCTAGCGTGTCGGTGTTGAGCAGTTGGGCGCGGATGCCTGGCTCGCTCCATGCGTCAAAGCCGTTGTGGTCGCGCTCATGGGTGAGTGCTGTGGCGAGGCCTAGAAAATAGGACTTTTGGTATTTGCGCACTTCTTCGACCGCCAAGGCGCGAAAGCCAAAGGCATTGGTGGCAAAAAGTTTGGCCTCGTACCACGCGATTTGCCCTAATTCGTGGAGGGAAAAGTTTTCCACCCCTTGGTAATTTTCCCGCCAGAGGGCAGGGATGGCGGTAGGGCCGATTTTGGCGGCACCTTCAGCCGTGAGGGTGTAGTGTACGCCTAGGAAAGGATTGGCCAGATTGGGCACGGGGTAGATGTTGGTGGAAAGCCCCATGTGGTTGTGCGCGTCTTTGAGGTAGATGCCCTTAAAAGGGATGATGACATACGCCTTGCCCGCGCCAAACTCTTGGGCGATGGTGTCGGCGTAAAGGCCTGCGGCGTTGATGAGGGTGTTGAAAAACAACGGGCCTTGAGAGGTGAGCACGGCGTCTTTGCCAAGGCGCGCTTCATAGGCGCACTGGGTGCGAATCTCTACGCCCAAGGCCTTTACATGTAAGGCTAAGGCCTTGACCACTTCTTTGGGATTAACGGTGGAAGTGCTGGGCGAAAAAAGGGCTTTTTGAAAGGTTTTGGCTTCAGGAAAGCGCGCACGTAGTGCTTCTTCGCTCATCCATTCTAGCGCTACGCCGTTGGCATCCCCGCGCCGTTTTAGCTCTTCAAGTCCTTCTAACTCTCCCGCGTTTTGCGCGACGACGACCTTGCCACAACGGTTAATCTTCAAGCCATTTTCTTCGCAAAAAGCATGCATGGTGGCATTGCCCTCGCGGGTAAAGCGCGCTTTGAGGGAGTCGGCGGTGTAGTAAAACCCCGCGTGCAACACGCCTGAGTTTCGCCCGCTGCTGTGGGCGCCTGGGGAGCGTTCTTTTTCGATGAGCACCACTGAAGCTTCGGGGTAGCGGGTTTTGAGGGCTTTGGCAAGCCCAAGGCCGATGATGCCGCCTCCGATGATGAGGTAATCATAAACGTGCATGGCTTAGTATCCTAAAGATTCTTTGACCAAAACGATGGTCGTTCGTCCTGGCGTGTCGCCGTTGATGTAGGCAAATTTATTGGCGATGTTGTCCCAGTCGTAGCGGGGTTCTTTGCCCATCTCCACGGCTTTGGCGTTCATGCGGTCGATGTTTTTTTGCGCGGCCACGGTTTTGATGCGCTCAAACCCTGCTTCAAGGGTAGGCACAAGCTTGTTAATGCCCGCGATAAGGAGCAGTTTTTTTGGCCCAAAGATTTGTGCCGCCACGCGGTTGCCGCTACCATCGGCGTTGACGAGTTCTCCTGTTTGGGTGATGGCGTTGCATCCTGTGACGTAGAGGTCAGCTAACATCCCTTGACGTCGGCGCTCGGTATTTTCCTCCATGGAGATCCCCTTTTCGTACTGGTTAAAAAGGGTGATGCCAAGGGGTTTGGTTTGGAGGTAGTTTAAGAGCCCAATCTCATCCACCGTTGTAGACCCGCCAAGGCCCACGCTCATGCCCTCTTTGAGGTAGGTTTTGGCCAAATCAAAGGCTTGCCAGCGGGTGTCTACGATGATGACTTCAAATCCATTTTTTTCTAAGTTAGCTTTGGTGGTTTCTAGCATAGATGACCTTTCGTGCGCGAAATTTATGAAGTGCCATTATACCAACAAAGAAGCCAACCCCAAGGATGTGCACGTTTTCAATCCACGGCGTAAGGCTCGGCATGCCGTACAAAGAATCTTGCGAAAATAACAGCACGGCAATGGTTGCAAACATCAAACGCTCAAACCAAGAGGTTTTAACATCCCAAAACCCTTCTACTGCGATAGCAAAGGCCGCTAATCCCACAAAAGAAAACGCAAAAATCTCTACCCGTTCTGCCCACGTTCCCGTGATGAGTGGGGTAAAGGCGAACAAAAGAGGCATGATGTAAAGCCCTTTGCCAAGCTTCCACGACTCTACGCCTGTGCGCATGGGCGACGTGCCCGCGATGCCAGCCGCCGCAAACGCCGCCAAACACACGGGCGGGGTTAGGTTAGAATCTTGCGAGAGCCAAAAGATGATGAGGTGCGCGCTCAAAAAGTACATGGTCGCTTCGGGTACTTCAAGTCCTGCGTTAAGCAACATGGCAAGTTCGGGGGAGAGCATGAGCCCCACTAACGCAGGTGCCGAAAGGACGGCCAATACTACATACGAAGCCGTTACAGGAAGCCCCATGCCAAGCACCAACGAAGCCAAGGCGACAAGAACCATGGCGATGATGAGTTTGCCCCCCGACCACTCCATGATGAGTTGGGAAAAGATAATGCCAATACCTGAGATGTTGATGACCCCTACGATGATGCCCACGGAAACAAGTAATACGCCCGTGATAACCATGTTTTGACTGCCTAAAGAGAGGGCTTCTAATACTTCTTTAATACCCATGCGCTTGTACTTGGTGAGGTACGAAGAGGCGATGATGGCGATGATGGAAATCCCCGCCGCGTAGGTAGGTGTAAAGCCATAAACCAACAGCCCCACAAGCGTGGCAAGGGGAATGATAAAGTGAAACCCTTCGCGTAACACTGGCCAGATGTTAATATCGTCAACTTCTACTTCAAGGTTGTTTTCTTTGGCGTGAATGTGAATATACACAGCGATGGACGCAAAATACAAAATAGCAGGCAACACCGACACCGCCACGATGGTCGCAAAGGGGATGTTGGTCATTTGTGCCATAATAAAGGCACCCGCTCCCATGATGGGTGGCATGATTTGTCCGCCTGTGCTTGCCGCGGTTTCAACGCCCGCAGCAAAAATGGGCTTGAAGCCATTTTTTTTCATCATGGGGATAGTGATGGAGCCAGTGGAGACGGTATTGGCCACGGCGGAGCCTGAAATGGTGCCCATGAGCGCCGAGGAAAACACCGCCACATGCCCCGCACCCCCGCGAAAACGAGACGTAAACGCGCGGCTCACGTCGACGATGAAATCTCCCGCGCCGCTTTTAAGTAAAAACGCCGCAAAGAGGATAAACATAAATACATACGTGGAAGAGATGGTTGCGATGGAACCAAAAAGCCCTTCGCCTGTGTAAAACATGCGGTAAAAAAAGCGCTCCACACTCATGCCACCAAAGGCAAATACCCCAGTAACATGTTTGCCGAACCACAAAATATAGCCAATGCAAACCAGCATAAGTGCGGGGATGATGAGCCCCGTGGCGCGCCTAACCATCTCAAGGGCAAGCGCCATAGCAAGGCCTGTCATGATGATGTCCGAGGGGCGCATTTGTGCGTTGGAAACGGCGTAAAGACTCTCTTCAAAGCCCATCATATAGCCCGCTACGCTTAGGGTAAGCAAGGCAAGAAGGATGTCGTAAAACGGAACGGTTTTGCTGGATGAATAGCTAGAGGCTCGAAAGGTTAAGTACCCCAAAGACGCCAACAAAGAAAAGTGGGCGGCGTTAAACCACAAGTCGCTCATGCCCCCCCAGATATTGATCCAAAAGTGAAAGATGGAGATGCCGACACCGTAATAAAGAAGAAAAGGTTTGAGTTTGTCCGCAGAAATACCCATGGGAAATCCTTTGTAGTAAGAAGCAGGGGAGAGCCCCCCTGCGTAAAAATTAGTTCAGAATAAGTCGCTCAGGAATAGTGATGCCTTGCTCTTGGTAGTAACGCAAGGCCCCTTTGTGCAAAGGCGCAGGCAAGCCACCGATAGCTTTTTCGATAGCCATGGATTTGGTCGCTTGGTGGACGGAGTTTAAAAACGGAAGGTTTTCGTAAATGGTCTTGGTGAGCAAGTAAACCACTTCTTCAGGTGTCTCTTCTGTAACGACGAGCAAGTTAGGTTGCGCGATAGTGTTGATGTCTTGTTTTTGGCCTGGATACGCGCCTGCTTTGATGGTGTAAGGCACCCAAACAGGGTAAACGCTGTTGGCTTTTTCCACATCGTCAGCGGTGAAATCAAGCACGCGAATTTTATCTCCACCCATGGAAGCAAAGGTGTTTGTGACAGCAGAAACAGGGTCTCCCGCAGGGGTGTTCATGCCTTTAATCTTACGGTCTTGCATCGCGGTGGCACTGGGTGTGTAGCCAAGGTATTGGATGTTCATCTTCGTGTAGTCGATGCCAAGACCATCCATGATAACTTCCCCAGAAATACGACTTCCGGAGTTGCGCTCACTGATGGAAAAAGGTTGTCCGTAGAGGTTTTTGAGGTCCATGATATTGCCCGTTTTAGCAATGTCGCTGGTGACGGTGAAGTGTTCTACGTTTTGCCAAAGCATGGTGACAGAGCGCAGATTTTTCTTTGCACGCCCCTCATAAGAAGCTTTTCCTTGCCATGCCATGGAGCTAAAAAGGCCTTGGATGATGGAAAAGTTGACTTCGCCTTTGTCCATCATGTCGATGTTTTCGCCACTTCCGGCACTGCTGATGGCCGAAAAGGTCATCTTATGGTCTTTGGCAAGCTTCAAGCTTGCAATGGTCGCGATGCCAACGCCAACAGGATAATACGTTCCCCCTGTGCTTGCCGTGGCAATGATGAATTTCTGCTCTGCTAGAGCACCTGAAGAGAGTACCGCAACAGCAGCCGAAGTTGCCAAGAGGCGTTTGAACCATGTGCCTGAAATCATAGGGTCTCCTTAAATGTGGTTTTCCCTATCATAACGCACGATTTCAAAATAAGGTCATGAATGTTTCACAAATGTTTCAAAAATCCTTTACATGTAACGATTTGCTACATCTAAGATTAGGCGATAATATACCCTTGGCCTTTGCGCGAAAGGATGAAATCATCCGCACTAATCTTGTCCCGAAGGCGCTTCATGAGGGTGCGAAAGGTCGCGTCTGAAACCTCTTCTTCGCCCCACAAATAGGCCTTGCACTCGCTTACGGGGAGAATCTTCCCTTTGTGGTTGATGAGGGCTTGCAAGAGCAAGAGTTCCTTCTTTGAAAGGGGGATGAGGGTGCCGTTTGTGTGATACAAAAGTTCACTACTAGCGTCATAGATATAGGTGGCATTAAGTGCAACGCGGGCGGGCGTGTGGTGAAGTTTTTCTTTTTCGCGCACCACTTCGGCCTTAGCTTTTTGGAGGATTTCCATCACAGTGTCGATATTTAGGGGTTTAACGAAGTAGCCAATGACGCGCAGGTTGATGGAGCGCAACAATAACTCTTCTTCTTTATGCGCCGAAACCACGATAAATTTTTGGTCTTCTTGATGCTCTTTGATGGCTTCAATCATCTCAAGGCCATTGAGGTGTGGCATGCGAATGTCGGTTAGGATGAGATCGATGGGGCGGTGAGAAAGGAACGTGTCAAGCCCTTCTTTGCCATCTTTTGCCACCAAGACTTCGTCAAAAAGCGTGCCAAGATAAAAGCCTAAAATCTCACGGGCCGTGGCCTCGTCCTCGACTAACATTACCCGTGTTTTTACGTCCATGGCACTTTCCTTGGGAATTTTCGTAACATTATAACAAAACTCTCAGGAGGAATGGCATGACGTTTGACAAAAGCGCAAAGGGTTTTTGTTTTGACACCCTTTTAAGTCAAGACGCCCTACACTGTTTTAAGAAAAAACCCCACGGTATTGCGGAGTGTACGATGACATTTACTCCTTTAGCTTGCCCCTGCACCACCCAAGGAAACCCTCGTAAAGCGGGGTTTGAATTGGAATTTGCAGGGCTCAATCCTCGTGAGGCGGCGCTGATTGTCGCTCACATTTACGGCGGAACTATCACTAAAAAGAGCCGTTTTGCCTTTACATGTAAGGGGGCATTGGGCGTTTTTGACATCGTGCTTGATGCACGGGTTTTGACGGAATTAAAACACCGAAAGTTTTTAGAAGACCTTGGCATTGACTTGGTGAAAATCGACCATGACGAGGTGCTTGAACGTTTGATTGAAAAAGGGGCAAGTTTTTTTGTGCCGTGCGAAATCACAACACCTCCTTTGGTGTTTCGCGATTTTGAAACCCTAACGCGCTTAAGCGATGCCTTGGTTAGGGCAGGAGCAAAAGGAACGACGCAAAACATTCACTACGCTTTTGGACTACACATCAACCTAGAAGTGCCAGATTTGGGAGTAAACACGCTGTTGTCTTATCTGCGGGCCTATGTTTTGCTTGAACCCTATCTTCAGAAAAATTCCCACATAGACCTAACGCGGCGGTTAAGTGCGTTTATCGACCCTTTTCCCAAAGAGTACTTGCAGTTGGTGCTCACCCCTTCTTATGCGCCCGCTTGTGTAGATACGTTGATGCGCGATTATCTTGCCTTTAACCCCACGCGCAATCGTAGTCTGGACATGACACCTCTTTTTGGCGTGATTGACCACGCGCTAACCCAAGGGGCGGTGCACGAACCGGAATTACTCAAACCGCGGCCAGCGTTGCATTACCGTTTGCCAAACTGTTCGTTGGGTGAGCCAGGGTGGAGCATCGCTTCGGAGTGGAATCGCTTTATGTTAGTGGAACGCTTAGCCCAAGACCAAGGGGCACAACAAAGGTTGCTAGAGGATTTTGGCGAGATAGAGGGTGCCCATTTCTTTGGCAAAAAAAGCAAGCGCTTGGAGGCAGTTGAAGCATGGGCAGCAGACCACGTATCGGCGTAACGGCGCCTGCACAAGGAGGGTATGGGTCTTGGTTGTTTACCCGGCTTATCTTGGGATTTTACGGTGCAAAGGCGGTGAAACTTACCACAAAACGCAAGGTTGATTTGCATGCGCTCCACGGGTTTGTGATCGCCGGAGGTGCCGATGTGGACCCGCGGCTTTACGGAAAAGAACTCAAGCAAGAGTGGGAGGCGGAGCGCAAAAGGGTCTTTTTTCTCAAATCTTGGTTATTGCTGCCCTTGGTGTTTTTGGTGCGCGTGTTTTCTTCTCGCACACACTCCAAAGACGCGGACAATGCCCGCGATACCCTAGAGCTTGCGGTGATCGCCCATGCATTTGAAAAAAACCTGCCACTTTTGGGCATTTGCCGGGGGATGCAACTCATGAACATTTACCACAAGGGAACATTGCACCAAGAGATTAAAGATTTTTACACAGAATCACCCCACTTGACCACACTGCTTCCGCGAAAAACTATCCACATCGCGTTGCACTCAAAACTTTACGAGATTTTGGGTCATCAGCGTTATCGTGTTAACTCTTTGCATCACCAGTCTATTGACCTTCTTGGGGAGAAGTTACATAAAGTTGCATGGGAGTCCAATGGCATCATCCAAGCCATCGAAGCGCCAGCGCATCCGTTTTTCGTGGGAATACAATGGCATCCTGAGTACTTGTTACAGTTTCGTCCGCAGCGCGCCTTCTTTTTTCACCTTGTCGCCGCTGCCAAAAGCCAAAAGGTTACTCCTTAGGTAAGGTGATGGTGAAGCAAACGCCCGCGTTTGTGTTGGCGGCGTCGAGCTTTCCTTTCATGTTGCCTTCGATGATAGTCTTGCTCATGTACAGCCCAATGCCTGTGCCTTGGGTTTCAAATTTGGTGGTAAAGTACGGTTCAAAAATCCGCTCTATGATGCCCTCTTCGATGGCGTCGCCGTTGTTGCACAAGGTAACGCGCACGCGCCCAGACAGTGCTTTACATGTAAGGATAATGCGCGCTTCAAAAGGGCCCCGTTCGCGTTTTAACAAGAGGGCGTCTTTGGCGTTGGTGAGGATGTTGAGCACCACTTGCTTCAATTCGTTCTCATACCCCACAATCTCGCACGCTTCACCCTTTACATGTAAGGCGATTTCATAGTGCGTAAATTGGTGCTTGACAATCCCCACCGCCCCCAATAACGCCTCTTTGACGCAAAAGCGGGTTTTGTCTTTGGAGGGTTGGTAAAAGTTTCTAAAATCGTCGATGGTTTGGGACATGTACGCCACTTGCGCTTTGGCTTCGTCGGCGTATTTGCGCATGGAAGCTTCGTCTAACTTGCCCGCGACGAACAAGTCGCGCACGAAATGCAAGAGCAACGAGATGTGGTTAAGGGGTTGGCGCCATTGGTGGGCGATGGCACCGAGCATTTCGCCCATGGCGGCAAGCTTGCTTTGCTGGATGAGCAGTTTCTCTTTTTCACGGTTTTTGTGGACTTCTTCGGCGACCCTGCGGGAGAGTTCTTGTTCGCTAGATTTGATGGCGGTGATGTCGTAAATGTAGCCGTACAAGTCGGTCACGTTGCCAAAATCATCTCGCAAAAAGATAGCATGGGAAAAGACCCAGCGGGGTTCGTGGGCTTTGGTGAGAATGCGGTAGGTAAGTGAAACGGAGCGCTTCCCTGTCGCGATGGCTTCATGAACACTGTGGCGCACCATGTCCCTGTCTTCGGGGTCGATGATGTCGCGGTAGGTGAGCACCCCTTGGAGTAAGTCATCTTGGGTGTAGCCAAAGCGTTTGAGGCTTTTGGAGGCGAAGGTGAGGCTAAAGGCGTCATCGTTGAGCCACCGCAAGAGGACGATGTGGCCTCCTTCGGTGAGTTTGTGGGTGTCTTCGACGGCTTTTTCCATGCGTTTGCGCTCCACGATGGCCATGGTCATCATGAGCAAGCGTTCGGCGCGCCCTTCCTTGTCTTTAAAGAGTTTGCCCCGTGCGAGTACCCAGCGGTAACGGCCAAGCTTGGTGCGCAAGCGGTACTCGCCCACAAAGTGTTCTCGCTTGCCTTCCATGTGCTCTTGCATGGTTTTGAGGATGCGCTCTTTGTCTTCGGGGTGAATGAGGTTTTGCCATTGTTCGTAGGAGCGCACATCTTCGCGGGTGTAGCCAAGCATCTTTAGCCACGTGGGGGAAAAGAAGGTTTTGCCTGTTTGAAAGTTGGTATCCCACAAGCCGTCATTGGATGCCGTGATGGCAAGTTCAAAGCGTTCTTTGAGGGCTTGGAGCTGGGCGTTGCGTCGCTCAAAACGGCGATTGTAAGCCGCAAAAATGCCCTTGATAAAACCGCTAAAGGTAAGGGACGCGCCAAGCATCACTGCTGCGATGGCAACGATAAGTACGCCCCAGATGAACCGTTCGTTGTTGAACCGTTGGGCAATCTCTTTGGTATCAGGCGCCAAAGAGGAAGAAGCGTGCACCCCCACAGCGAGGCGAAAACGGTTAAAATCGTACAAAAATGGGTGCTGTTTTTGGGTTTGCCAATGCTTGCCCTCAAAAAGAGTTTTGGCTTCGGCTAGGCCCGCAACATCCTTCACGTTAAGGCTAGGTACCCACGGATGGGTGGCGTCAAAAAAGAGCTCTTTTTCATAATCGTACACCCAAAACCCATGCGCCCCTTGGTAAGAGGTGATGGCGCGTTGCAGGGCTTCTTGGGTGAGCGTTGCAAGGCTGTTGACCGAAGAAAAAGCGCCCACGTACCACCCGTTAACGGGGATGGCTTGAAAATGGCTCAGCCAAATGGTTTGTTCGGGTTGATTTTTCCAAATCATGGTGCTTTTCTCTCCTTGGGAGAGGATGTACTGGATGGTAAGTTGGGTGGAGCGAGGGTTAGTGAGGTTGTTGAAAATCAGCTCTTGCAGGGTGCGGATTTCTTCTAAACCGTAGTTAGGTAGCAAGGTTTCTTGGTCGAGGACGGCAAAACGCACGCCGTGTTGGGATTCAAGGCGCGTCAAAAAAGGGAGCAATTCGGTGATGCCCAGCATGGATTCGGGGGTTTCAAGCCCTGCGATGACCCCTTGCAAGGTGTCGATGTGGGAGATGAGTTCGAGTTCTTTGGTGCGAAAGTGTTGGGTGATGTCCCGCTGAACGTGGGAAATGAAATCTTCCAAGGCCTTTTGCCGTTCAAAGTCGATGCGAAGACTTTGGCGTTGGGCCAAGAGTCCTATTTCATGCTCTTCTTTGGCAGAGAGGCTCACAAAGGTAATCAAAAAAGCGAGCAGGGCAAAGAGCGTGATAAAGACCAACGGAAGGTACGTTAGCAGGTTTTCAATATCCCCAAGGCTATACCGTTTGCGCCGCATGTAGACTCCTTGGGGGTATTGTAATACAACTAACGCAAAGCAAACCTGAGAAAAAGTGCTTAGGCGGAGTCTCTCTTTTGGGTTTTGATGGCGTGGTAGGCTTCTTGGATTTGTTGAAATTTTTGGGTGCGCACTTTGGCGTCGTGATTGTTGGCGGCAAGGTCGGGGTGGTGGGCTTTGGCCAGTTGCAAGTAGCGCTGGCGAAGTTCATCTAGCTTGGCAGTATGGGCGAGGTTGAGGGTGCGGTAGTGGTCTGTTAAGGTGGGTACTTCTTGCGTGTCGTAGGCAAAAAATGCTTCCAACGCGCGCCTAAACAGATCAAACACAAGGGTCATGCCAAAAAGAGAAGGGGTGTTGAGCAAGGAAGTAATGGCCGATTCGAGCGAGGATGTGGGCGTTTTAAACACAAGTTCTTTGGTGAGAACATCATGCACGGCCCCATGGGATTTAAAGGTGTGCACAAGGTGCCAAAACACAAAGGTTTCTTCTTTAGGAAGCCTTACATGTAAAGCGTTGTTGATGACGCGCAAAGTAATAAGCACCCGTTTGCTGGGGCAGAAGGTTTTGACCACTTGCACTTTGATGGGTTTATGGGAAGATTCTAACAAGCGCTTTAAAAAACGGCTGTCGTGTTTGTTGGCATTTTTAGAACAGGTTTTGTAAAGTTCGAGCAAAAAAAGACGCCGCTTGGCTTCGTCGCCTTTGACGGGAAGGTTAATCAAATACGCGTTGACCCAAAAGGTTTTCTCAAAGGTGGCGCGGAGTCTTTGGGTGATTTCATGAAACCATACGGAGCGTTCGGGAAGTTCTACAACCGTAGCATGTTTGGTTAAGCGCAGTCGCATTCCTCCTCCTTTTGCTTAGGTGTTGGTTCACCTAAGCAAAAGGAGTTCCACTAGGAGGTGAGGGCGGAAAGCTCCGTTAAAATCCTTGCGGCCATCTTAGAAAGGGGCACTTGGGCACTGAGCGCGCCTAGTTCGTAGGCGACTTTGGGCATCCCGTACACCACGCAACTGGCTTCGTCTTGTCCTGGGGTAATGGCGCCCGTTTCGTGCAAGGCCAAAAGCCCCCGCGCCCCGTCGCTTCCCATGCCTGTTAATAGCACGCCGATGGCGTTGTCGCCCGCGACTTTGGCGACGGAGTTAAACAGCACGTCCACGGAAGGGCGGTGGCCTGAGACTTTTTTTCCTTCGCCCACTTCCACATAATACCGCGCCCCCGAACGGCGCAAGACCATGTGTTTATCGCCCGGCGCGATGAAGACCTTGCCTACGCCTAGGGTGTCGCCGCTTTGGGCTTCTTTGACTTCTACGGCGCACAAAGCGTTGAGGCGGTCGGCGAATTGCTTGGTAAAGGAGGCGGGCATGTGTTGGGCTACAAGCACGCTAGGGGCGTTGGCGGGCAAGCGGATGAGCACTTCTTTAAGGGCTTCCGTGCCCCCTGTGGAAGCGCCAATGGCGATGAGTTTTTGGGTGGTCGTAAAGCTTTGGTATAAGAGGCGTTCTTGGGGTTTTGGCGGGGTGAGTTTTGGGGCGACTTTTGCCCGCGCGGCCGCTTTGACTTTCATCAACAGTTCTGCTTCAATGGCACTTTTGCCCTCGTATAAGTTTGAGTGCATCTTGGGGATAAAATCCACCGCACCCGCTTCTAGGGCATCAAGAGTAGTGCGCGCCCCTTGGGTGGTAAGGGAGGAAACCATGACTACAGGGGTGGGCATGTGCTTCATGAGTTTGCGCAAAAAAGTGATGCCATCCATGCGCGGCATTTCCACGTCCAAGCAGACGACATCGGGTTTCTTGGCAAGCATCTTGTCGCGGGCGATGTACGCATCAGGCGCCGTGTCAACGCTTTGTATTTCTGGGTCGCTTAAGAGGATACTGCTAAGCACTGCCCTTGCTGTGGCGCTATCGTCCACCACTAAAACATGCAGTCCCACTAGTCTGTGCCCGTGTATTTAAGCAGGACTTTGCCCGTGTCACTTTGCATCATGATGCGTCGGCCTTGGGTGCCACCCACGTCTTGGGCGGTGATTTTGATGCCGTGTTCGCGCAAGAGTTCTTTGGCGATGAGGATGTTTTTTCGCCCAATCATCATCTCTTCTTGACTCACGTCGATGACATTGGCCCCGCCAAAGACTTTGGCGACAATGTTGCCTTTGTGACAGCCCACATTGACCATGCTTTCAATAAGACGCGGGATGGAAATATTGCCGTATTTTGGGCTTTGGAGGCCATTTTCATTCCACAAAGGGACGAGGTAGTGGTTCATGCCGCCCACCTGTTCTACAGGGTCATACAAACACACGGCCACACATGACCCCAGTACGGTGCTAATGTGGGTAGGCTTGACGCCGATAAAAATCTCTCCCACGTGAATAAATTTGGAAATGGGCATCAAAACTCCATCATCTCATCTTCGTCAAACATGAACTCGTTGGAACCGTGGGCCTTGGAAATGCTGATGTCTTCTTCGGAAACATACGGAATGAAGACGATAAACTGGGTGGCGTCCCCGCTGTGGGTGTTGTCGATGGTGCCATCGAGCGCTTCGCACATGCCCCGCGCTACGCTAAGCCCAAGCCCAAGGCCCGCTGAGGTGCGTGTATTGCCTGTTTCAAAGTGGACAAAACGGTTGTAAATCTCTTTGGTATGGTCTTCACTGATCCCCTCGCCAAAGTTTTCCACCACTAGCGTGTAGCCCTTATCGTTACATGTAAAGCGGACGGTGACGGGTTTGTTGGCGTAGGAAAATTCGCAGGCATTGGAAAGGAGGTTAAGCAAGATGAGGTGCATTTTGTGCGAATCGCTAATAAGCGGCTTGGTGCAGTGGTCTTCAAGGCTTACATGTAAGCCTTTGTCGGCGATTAGCAGGGCAAAATAGGTTTTCATCTCTTCCAATAACTCTTCGATGTCAATGTGGTTGTAGTCGTTGGCAATCTCCCCTGCTTCGATTTCTGAAGCGGCAAAGACGTTGCGCAGACTAAAGTCCATTTTGAGCAAATCGCGTTTTAAGAGTTCGCCCATGGCACGGGCTTTGTCGAGGCTTTGGGTGCGCTGGAGGATGTCGGCGACACTGAGCAAGGAAGAGACGGGATTGTTGAACTCGTTTTTGACGAGGGAGAGAAACTGGCTTTTGACCTCTTGGGCTTGCTTGCTTTTTTCGTTCATCTCTAAGAGTTTTTTGGTGAGAAATTCCATCTCTTCGATGGAAGATTGTTTTTCTTGAAAACGGCGTTCTATCTCGCGCAATAGCGCACTATCGTCTAGGGTTGCAATGTCCATTAAGCACCTCGTTTTTGGTAGATAGATGGCGCCACCGAAGTGATGCGCGCATCCTGACGTGTTATCGACTCAGAATGGCCGATGAGAAAAAGCCCCTTGGGAGCAAGTGCAGTTAGCAGATGGTCGATGACTGCATGTTGGGTGGGTTTGTCGAAATAAATCATGACGTTTCGGCAAAAGATGAGATCAAACGGGTTCGAAAACAAGGTGTAATTGCCCGTCACAAGGTTAAAGGCCCGAAAAAGAATCATGGATTTTAAGCTCTCCTTGACCGTGTACACATCGCCCACGCCCTTGGTGAAATATAACGGATATATGTTACAGTTGTAACACACTTGTAACAGAAAAAAGCGCTTACATGTAAAGGATTGGTGAGGGGAGGCACGTGCCTCCCAAAGATTAGGTTCTAAACTGAGAAAGTTTGGTGTTGAGGGTTTCGCTCATACTGCTTAAGTGGTTTGCCGCACTGCTCATCTCTTCAACGCTACGGGCGTTTTCTCCCGAGAGTGCGTTGATTTGGCTGATGGTGTCGATGACACCTTTGACTTTTTCGCCACTTTGGACGTAATCATTCACCGTCGCCTCGCTCATGGTAATCGCTTTTTTCATCACTTCGGCCATTTGGGAGATTTTCCCTTCTACGGCTTGAGACACAGAAGCGAGCTCTTCGACTTTTTTGGCGTTAGTGTTCATGCCTTCGCTAGATTCCATGATGGATTGGACGATGACGTTGATGGTCGCGTTGATTTCGGTGAGGGATTTTTGAGTGCGTTCGGCCAGTTTGCGTACTTCATCGGCCACGACGGCAAAGCCACGCCCGTGCTCTCCTGCACGCGCCGCTTCGATGGCAGCGTTTAGGGCAAGCAAGTTGGTTTGCTCCGCGATGTCGGAGATGACGGTGAGGATGTCTTTAACTTGGTTGGCTTCACTGCTTAAGTGTTCGATGCGCCGTGCCATTTCGATTTCGGTGTGGGCACTGTGCTGGATTTCGCCGTTGAGGTGCAAGATGGATTCATTGGCTTCACCGATATAGCCAAGGGCTTTGGAGAGTTCTTCTTTGTTGGTCTTGGCTTTTTCGATGGAGGTTTGCATTTCGTTACGAATGAGTTTGGATTGTTCGGTGGTGGTGCTTACAAGGTGGGTGGTTTCTTCAACCCGCTTGCCTGTTTGCATGGTGGTGGAGGAAAATTCGTTGGCGATGGAAGAATTTTCACTAGAGACGGATTTGATTTCGCTGATGGTGGTGCGTACTTTTTCGATGAAATGGTTAATCTGTTCGCTCACTTGCGCTACTTCATCTTCGCCTTTGAAGGCCATTTTACGGGTCAAATCCCCTTCGCCTGAAGCAATATCTTTAACGTTGTCGCGCAACGCATTCAGTGGTCTTGCGATCATGCGATCTGCTAAAAAGGTGTTGATGGCCACCAGTAAAAGGGTCAAGATAAAAGTGCCTACAATGAGGGTTTTTTCGATTTGCTTGGCCATGCTCATGAGTTCATCCACATTGGCACTAGCGACCACAATCCAATTGAGCGGCTCAAAAGAGGAGACGCTGTAGATTTTTTCAACCCCACCAAAGGTGGCTTCAAAGCTTGTGCCTACGCTCGCCATGATGGTTTCATGAATGGGTGTCTCGTCTGATTTTTTCCCTTCAAGGGTAGGGTGGATTTCAAAAAGATTGGAGCGTGTGTTCATGACCGTGTAGTACCCGCCTTCCCCGATGCGTAGCTCTTTGAGCGTTTGTTTTACATCGTGAAGGGTTTTAGTAAGGTCGTAGCCGATGAACAAAATACCAATGAGTTCTTTGTCGGGGCTATAGATAGGAGAGTAACGGGTCATGTAATCTTTGCCGAAAAGACGGGCAATGCCCACGTACGTTTCCCCTTTCATGATGGGTGCATACGCTGGGCTATTTTTGCCCAAATAGGTTCCCATGGCGCGGTCGTCGTTTTCTTTACGTAAGGAGGTGGTGATGCGTAAAAAATCATCTCCCACCTTAGAAAACACCGTCGCTACAGCGCCACTGCCTGCGGTGAAGTTATCCACCGTGGTGAATTCGTTATTGAGAATAGTCGGACCGTTAATCATCGCGGGTACGTCAATGCCAGCTACGGGGACATTCATGCTTTTGACTTGGTTAAAGTGGTTATATCTTCCGAAGGATTGTTCTAACATGGTGTAGAGAATATTGGTACTACTGAGGCTTTCCTTGTAAAAGACTTCGAGCATTTTGTTGGCCATGGCAAGGTTGTCACTGATGTCCTTTTTGGCATCTTCTAAAAGGTGGGTCTTCAGAGTGGAGTTTAGGTAGATAACGTTACCGCCCATGGCAAGCACTAGCACCAACGCAAGCACCAAGGAGATTTTCCCCCCGATGGTTTTGAAGTAATTCACATATCTCTCCTGTGGAACAATGATGATAATTTTTGGAAAGTATATCCTAAATGATAAGTGTATGACAAGATTAGAACCGCGATAGGGATGGAAAAATAAGGCTTTTGGTGCATTTGGCAAAGAAGTATAGAAAGTGACGTGAGGGTTTGTTCCTCACGCCTTTTCCTTACATGTAAGAAGTTAGCGAGAAAGGGCAAAGCCTATGCTAATGCGGTTAGTGAGTTTGTCATAATCAATCAAGCTTTCGCCGTAACCGTAGTAGTATTGGACAAAGCCAAAGACACCAGATTTGGAAAGAGGAAAGCTCCATTCTAAGTTCATCCCACTTCGGTTGTCAGAGCTACTAAGGTTGTTGGTGAAGGTTCCTTTGAACAAATTTTTCCCCCACGGATACATCAGAGTAAGATCGCCATAGCCAAGATAATGGTGAATATCGGGGTTGTCGTCACCGCGCTTGTTGTCGGTGCTACTGCGCTTAGATTCTTTGAGGCGGTACCATACCCGTGGCGAAATAAAGATGCCCCCTGCTTGTAAAAATGTGCTTGCGTACACGCGGTCCCACGAGCGCGATTCGTGGCCGTCTTTGCCGTTGGATGCGTGCAAGTAGCCAAATTTAAAGCCCTTGATGGCACTTTCTTTTTCCTTGTAGGGAACCGTAATAAACAGCTCAGGTTGGTAGTTGGTTTCCCGAAAAGGAGAAGAATCTTGCAGGATTTGCCACCACGAAACCTGTGTGTAGCCAAAAGAATAACTCTCATCCAACCCCAGCCAATCGTGGGCCAACTCTTTTTGAAAACTAAATTGAAACTTGGTTTCGGTCTGTTTCCGCCCTTTGTAATCGCGCGCATTGTAACTCACGGGTAACAAGTAATTGACTTGGTAGGGCATGAGGCCAAAGGTGCCTGAGAGCATTTGTAAAATGGTTTGTTGAGAGTCTTTGTCTTCGTAAGGGTCTAGGTAGGTGTCGTAAAGTTTAGCCCGTTCGTATTGGCGAACATAAGGGGGCATTTCTTGAAGGGTGCTCTCAAGGGGCGTGGTCACAGCAGGAAGGTCATCCGGAAGTGCTTCTGCCGTTTGGGCTTCGGGTTCTAAGCCAAGGGCGGCTTTTTTGTACCATTCCATGGCGTTTTGAATGTCCCCTTTGGCTTCATAAGCACGCGCAGTTTCAATCATTTGAGAGGAGGATTGCGCAAAAAGAGGAGAGATAAAAATAAAAACATACAGTAACCGCATAAATGTCTCCTTAGGATAAGATGGATTGTGCTTTACGACAACATAAAAAGAACGTGATTAGGGTAGTTTCTTGGGGAGTTTGTACGCGTCCTTGAGAGGCCCTGTGATGAAATTTCCTTCTTGATCAAGCAAGATTACAGCATGTTCTTCCACAAAAAAGCGCACATTTTGCTCTTCTTCGAGAGTGATGATAAAACCTGTCGCATCCCATGAAAAATAACCGTGAGAAGTGTACGTGATGGGAGCGTTGCCTACATACAGATTTTCAAGGGTGTAATGCCCATCCGGGCGCAACTCTAAGTGAACGCGAAGCCCCATTCCGCTAGCAGAAGGGAGGGTGCCTTGGTAAACCCCTGCCCACTCTAGTCCGTATTGACTGGTGTGGGCAGGGTTGGCTAGAGGAGGATTAGCGCATCCTGCAAACCCGAGTACGAGAAGCACCAACCAAAGAGCGCGCACGATCAGTACTCGTAATCCACCACTTTAGTTTGGGTGTTGATGGATTTTAAAAAGGTTACTACCTCTACATGTACAGGGTCGATGGCGTAGCGTGCCAAGTCCTCTTTGGTGTAAAAATCCGTAATGAGTGCCAAATCAAAAGCCCGCTCTTCAGGGCTAAAATTCACACCTACTTCCATATGGCTCAGGTAAGGAATCTTGTCTTGCATGCTCATGATGCGTGCTTTGACCACCTCTTTATTGGTGGGCGAGTTGTCTTCAAGTTTAAAAAAAACGATGTGTTTAATCATGGGGAACTCCTTTTTTGGCATAGGATAGCACAAGAAAGGTAAAGGTTACATGTAAGGCTACAGTGCTGCTTCGTATTCATGAGGGTGGTTGAGGTTGGTAAAGGGTGCGGTTTCATCAAACTCCACGTACACCGCGTTTGCACGTTCTAGTAAGATACCCAGTTTATGGTCTCCTTGGCGGGCCAAAGTGTTGGCAAGAGGGGCAAGGGTGCTGTGGTAGAGGCCGCATAAAGGGTGGCGGGTGTGCGGGTCGCGAGGGATGAGCGCGTTGGCGTGGGTGGTGTTGGCCGCTTTCCATAACGCCTCAATGTGTTCTTTTTCCACAAAAGGGGCGTCTACGCTCAGGCAAAAGACGTAGGTGTTGCTAAAATGCCCCAACACCGAAGCCAGAGCAACCATGGGGGAAAAACTCTCTTGTTCTGTGTCAAGGATAAGCGAAAACTCCTCGTTAAATTTGTCGGTTTTGGTGCTTACATGTAAGGAGCTAAAGAGTGGCGAAAGGCGGGAGGCTTGGTAGTGGGTGAGGGTAGGGTGTCCGCGAAAAGGGAGCAAGGATTTATCTTGCCCCATGCGCGAACTTTTTCCCCCGGCGATGATGACGCAGGGGAAGGGAAAGGCCATTATAAATCCCTAGGGTCGGCGATTTTCCCAGCGATGGCAGAAGCGGCCGCCACGGCGGAGTTGGCCAAATAAATCTCACTGGTGCGGTCTCCCATACGGCCCACAAAGTTACGGTTGGTGGTGGCCACACAACGCTCTCCTTTACCTAAAATCCCCATATAGCCTCCAAGGCATGCGCCGCAGGTTGGGTTGGAGAACACGCCGCCCGCTTCGATGAAGATGTCTACGAGTCCTTCTTTTTGGGCTTGTTGGGCGATTTTTTGGGTCGCAGGGGTGATGATGAGGCGGGTTTTGCGCGCCACACGTTTACCCTTTAAAATCTCCGCGGCGATGCGTAGGTCACTGATGCGTCCGTTGGTGCAACTGCCGATGAAAACTTGGTCGATGGCCAAATCGTCTTTCACCGCTTGGCGCACACTTTTGCCATTACTAGGCAAGAACGGATACGCGATAACAGGGTCAAGTTTGCTCACGTCCACTTCGAGGGTTTGCACATACGTCGCGTCGGCGTCAGAATAAAAATACTTGGGCTGACGGGGTAAAGTTTTGTCCGCTAAAAAGGCTTTGGTGATCTCATCTGCGGCGATGATGCCGTTTTTGGCACCCGCTTCGATGGCCATGTTGCACAAACTAAAGCGGTCGTCCATCTCTAAATGTGCAATGGCGTCGCCCATGAATTCGAGGCTTTTGTACAAGGCGCCGTCCACACCGATTTGGCGGATGATTTCAAGGATGAGGTCTTTGCCGTAAACGTGCTGACCAGGTTTGCCAGTAAAAACCACGCGGATGGCTTCGGGCACTTTAAACCAGTTCCGCCCTGTGATCATCGCGTACGCTAAGTCAGTAGAACCCATGCCCGTAGCAAAGGTACCAAGGGCGCCGTGGGTACAGGTGTGGCTGTCTGCACCGATGATGACGTCGCCTGGGACGATGAGTCCTTTTTCAGGCAAGAGGGCGTGTTCGATGCCCATGTCTTTTTCGTCAAAATAGTGCTTCAAGTCGTGCTTGTAGGCAAACTCACGGCTGATTTTGGCTTGGTTGGCACTGGCGATGTCTTTGGCGGGAATGTAGTGGTCCATGACGATGGAAAAACCGTCGGGATTGGCCAGTGTGGTTGCGCCACTCTCTTCAAACGCGCGGATGGAGATGGGCGTGGTGATGTCGTTGCCGATGACCATGTCGATGGGGCTTTGGACGATTTGGCCAGCTTTTGCTTCAAGGCCACAGTGGTCGGAGAAGATCTTTTCGGTGATGGTTTGTTGCATGGGAACCTCGTTAATGGCGATGCGCGTGCCTAGTGTCTCTCATTCGGGAACGTTGCGTTTTTTCCTGCGGAGCGCCAAAGGGTGTCTTTGGATGGCAAAACTCGGCTACGCCTCAAACAGTTGCCATCCATCCCAAGGGACCAGACACCCCTTTAGCTAAAAACGCAAATCCTTGCTTCGTGCCACTAGGCACACGTTTAAAAATTGGGTCGATTCTAGCGAAGTTTGGTTTAAAAGCGGGTATAATCGCGTTATAAACCCCTAATAATAGTTTAGCGCCTCGCCCAAAAGAAGGATGTATAGAAGTGAAACAGTATCAACTCCAAGAACTTGCCCAGTATTTATCCCACTTTCGTAAAATCCACGTTATCGAACGGGTGGATGATATGGTGCTTAAAATCGTGTTTGACCGCCACGAGCCACTTTTTTTTGACCTGCGCCGTGGGGATGCCCATGTGTTTATGTGTGAAGATTTTAAACGTGCCAAAGTCTATGGTGCGCCTTTTGATGTGTTGCTACGCAAGTATTTTGCCAAGGCGACACTCTTACATGTAGAGGTGCCCGAAGGCAATCGCATCTTACGCTTACATGTAAGCACCTCTAGCCAGTACAAGGCGAGCGAATACGTGTTGCAGTTAGAATTTACGGGGCGCAATACCAATGTCATTATGTTAGACACCCAAGAGATCGTCCAAGAAGCATTGCGGCACATTGATGCAAGTGTTTCGTTTCGTTCGGTCAAGGTTGGGGAGCCTTTGTTAGCGCTTCCACCGCGGGAATTTTCAGAAACCAAAGCCCCTTTTGTGTTGCCCGAAGCACTTTTTGAAGCGTACGAAGAGCGTAACAGTGCCAGACTTACCCAGGCGATTTCCCTTAAAAAAGCGCAATTGGCAAAAAAACTGGAGCGTTTTCGGGTGCATTTGGCAAAACTTGAAAGCGAAGAAGCCTTGGAGGCAAAAGCGCAAGTGTTGTACTACGAGGGTTCTTTGGTGTTGGCTAATTTGCACCGCATTCCTCCCTATGCAACACAGGTGGAGGTGGAAGATTTTGAGCAAAAACCCTACACATTGAACCTTCCTCCAAACGCTAGAACCCCCCAAGAAGCGGCCAATTTACTTTTTTCTCAAGCGAAAAAACTGCGTCAAAAAGCCAGTTCACTGCACATCGAGCGGGAAAATCTAGAAGGAAAGATTGCTTTTTGGGAACGCCTTGATGGAGTGCTAGGGCGTGCTAAGAGTGTGGAAGAGTTGAATATTTTATTGCCCAAGCAAACCCACGCCAAAAAGACCCAACGGGAAAATCTTTCGTATGAGAGTTTTTACATGGAAGGGTATAAAATCATGGTAGGAAAAAACGAAAAAGGCAACATTACCCTGCTCAAAGAGGCAAAAAAAAGCGATGTGTGGTTACATGTAAAGGATATGCCCTCTTCGCATGTTATCATTCGTACGGATAAGCAAAGTGTGCCCTCTTCGGTGCTTACTTTTGCGGCAAGATTATGTGTAGAATTTAGCCAAACTCAAGGAGGGAATTATTTGGTCGATTATACACCTAGACGAAATGTCAAAATGGTGCAAGGTGCCCTCGTGCATTATGTGGAGTATCAGACGCTAAACGTCACAAAGGAGTAGTCCATGGCCGTTAGTCCGATTGGTGGAATGGTGTATGCCAACCAAAGCCTTCCTATGGCTGCAGCAAAACAGATGGATTTTCATACACGCTTGGAGGCGCAAAATCTTGCGGCGGGTGTGGCAGCTAACGAAAAAGACAAGGAAGTGCAAGCGGTACGCCCTACCGAAGAAACCCATAAAATCGACCCAGAAAGAGAACATCAGCAAAAAAAAGACGACCAAGAAGCACAAACAGAGAGCCAAGCGCTTCAGAAAAATGACAAAGAGGAAAATGACGACCCGCTGCCACCGCCTCCGCGACTGTTGGACATCACTATCTAACCCCTCCCACGCTTTTAGCAAACCCTCACCTTAGCTTTGCTAAGATGTGACAAAACCTCACCTTTAGAAGGACAGCCATGAATGAAAACACCCTTGAGCGCATCGTAACAGGCTTTATTATGCTTGTGATTGCCATTCTTTTGGCGCTCGTGGACAGCTTTTTGGTGACGTGGTTTGTGTTGGGATTGGTCTATTTGATTGCCTTTCGCGAAGCATGCAAACTGTTTCAAACTGAAAATACGATGATTTATGTGTTGGCTCTTGGCGTGTGGATTGCTGCGGGGCTTAGTGCTTCGCCAGAGTATTTGGGCGTGCTTGTGGTGTTGGGGCTTGTGGCCATGATGGCACACCAAAAACAGATGGATGAAACCCTCTTAAAACCCTTTTTGTATCCCACGATTTCCATGTTATTTTTACTCTCTTTGTACGTAAGTGCAGGGATGCCTGCCCTCATTTGGCTCGTGCTCATCGTGGCACTGACCGATACGGGGGCGTTTATTGTGGGTAAAAACTTTGGTAAAACCCCTTTTTCACCCACTTCTCCCAACAAAACGTGGGAAGGCGTTGCGGGAGGTATCGCCGTGGCAACCCTAGCGGGCGCATTTTTCGGGATGGCTTCTGTGGGTTTTTTAAGCGCTTTGTTGATTGCTTTTTTAACCAGTGTCGCATCGGTATGGGGAGACTTGTACGAGAGTTATTTGAAGCGTGAAGCGGAAGTAAAAGACAGCGGGACGATTTTCCCAGGACACGGAGGAATGCTTGACCGACTTGATGGCTATTTGTTTGGCGGGGTCGTGCTCTTTGTTTTGCTGAAAAGCTTTGTGTAGCCGATGATCGTTTTAGGAAGCACAGGCTCCATTGGCGTCAATGCCTTACATATTGCCAAGGTTCATGGTTTACATGTAGAAGGGTTATGCGCGGGCAGTAATGTGGCACTGTTAAATGAACAAATTAAGGCGTTTAATCCCAAATTTGTGGTCATTGGCGAGGCTACGCTAGCCCATCAGGTCGTCCATCCTAACGTGTGGGTAGGGGAAGAGGGCATCGCGCGGATGTTAGAAGCGTCTCAAAGTGCTTTGGTAGTCAACGCCCTTGTGGGATTTTTAGGCTTAAAGCCTACCCTTAAAGCCCAAAGCTTGGGCAAAAAAGTGGCCTTAGCCAACAAAGAATCGCTCGTGGCGGCGGGCGCGTTTTTAGACACGAGGTCTATTGTGCCCATCGACAGCGAACATTTTGGCTTGTGGTATCTGCTCTCTTGCCGCCCTATGAAACGCATGTGTATCACCGCCAGTGGCGGCGCGTTTCGTGACACGCCCCTAGACCAACTCCCACACATGCGTCCCGAAGATGCCCTCAAACACCCCAACTGGTCTATGGGGAAAAAGATTACTATCGACAGTGCGAGCATGGTGAACAAGCTTTTTGAGCTTTTAGAAGCGCAGTGGCTCTTTACATGTAAGGCTTACGACGCTTTCATTGAAACCAAATCCATCATCCACGCACTCATCGACTTTGAAGATGGCAGTTCCACCGCTCATATCGCAGGGACGAGCATGCAGCTGCCCATTGCTTTTGCGCTCTTGGGCGAAGTGAAAGAGGCGGTACTGCCTAGCGTAGATTTGACCCAAGTGGGAAGTTTGGAATTTCGCCCCATCGACCCTGCGCGTTACCCTGTGTGGGAGCTTAAAAATGCGCTCTTGGAAGCCCCAAAGTTGGGTGCTGTGGTCAACGCCGCCAACGAAGCCATGATGGCGCATTTTTTAGCCGAGCGTTGTTCGATAGTAGGGATGGCCAAGGGCATTGTGAAGGCATTTGAAGCGTTTGAGGGACAAGCACCCCAAAGCCTAGAGGATGTGTTTGCATTAGATAAAGACGTGCGTGCGTTTTGTAAAAATCTTTATTAAGAGGTGTTGATGAGTAAGATTGCCTACCGCTTTACGCTCAAGGAGAGCATTATTGGCTTGCAGTTTTTGTTTGTTGCCTTTGGGGCTTTGGTGTTGGTGCCGATTTTGACGGGACTTGATTCTAATGTGGCGCTCTTTACCGCGGGACTTGGAACGCTGATTTTTCAGGTGGTGACCCGTGAAAACGTGCCGCCTATTTTTCTAGCGTCTTCCTTTGCGTTCATCGCACCCATTATCTATGGAGTGCAAACTTGGGGCATCGCTGGAACCATGTCGGGCTTGGTGGCCGCGGGTATTTTTTACATCCTGCTTAGCTTCCTCGTGCGGGTGCGTGGGTCGGATTTTTTACACCGTTTGTTGCCAGCGGTGGTAGTGGGGCCGGTGATTATGACCATTGGACTGATTCTTTCGCCCGTGGCGGTCAACATGGCCCTTGGCAAAACGGGTGATGGAGCCGTGCAACTTGTACCTCAAACCCCTTCCATGGTGATTGCGTTTATCACCTTGGCGGTGACCATTGTGGTGACCTTAAAAGGGACGGGTATTTTTCGTTTGCTTCCTATCTTTTTTGGGATTATTGCAGGGTATGTGGTGGCGTTGTTGGCGGGCGTGGTGAGTTTTGATGCCTTTTACAACGCGCCGCTGTTTGCTGTGCCTGCCTTTGTCTTTCCAGAGTTTAACCTCGAAGCCATTATCTTCATCTTGCCCATTGCTATTGCGCCCGCAGTGGAGCATATTGGGGATATGCTTGCTATTAGCAATGTGACCAAGGAAGATTACCTTAAAAAACCAGGCCTTAAAAACACCCTTTTGGGGGATGGCCTAGCGACTTCTGCGGCATCACTGTTGGGTGGCCCCCCTAACACAACGTACTCCGAAGTGACAGGTGCGGTGACTATCACCAAAGCCTTTAATCCTGCCATCATGACTTGGGCGGCGATTTTTGCCATCGTCCTTGCGTTTGTGGGAAAACTTGGGGGCTTGTTAGCGACCATTCCTGTGCCTGTAATGGGCGGCATTTTGCTCTTGTTGTTTGGGATTATCACCGCTGTGGGTATGGAAACGCTCATTAAAGAGAAAGTCGACTTGGCGGATCCGCGCAACATGATCATCGTTTCTATCATCCTTGTGTTTGCCATTGGCGGGATGACCTTTAACTTTGGCGGTGTTGGGTTTAGTGGGATTGGTCTTGGGGCAATTGTGGGGATTTTACTCAATTTGGTCTTGCCTAAAACAAAGCACTTTGACGGCTATTGATACGCGTAAAACGCAAGGGAATTTTCCCTTGCGTTAGCATTTTTGAATCACCATCCGCAGTAAATACCGCTCTTCTTTAACTCCCTTTTTATGTACAACCTGTGTCAATTCTTTACCAAGCTTAATCAAGCGGCAAGGAAGGCTTTCAAAAAGCGTGTACAAGGCGATGAGGCCGTAGGGTTCTATGGCGGGGTCTAGGGTTGTTGAGAGTTTACCTTCCCCTAATACTTCTCCAACTAAAATGCCCTTGGGCGCCAAGGAAGAGAGGATTTTTTCAAACAAGAACGTGTGTTTGGAGCTTGGAAGGTCCAGTTCTCCTAGCACGATGGCGTCATAGGTGTGGGGGAGTTGCCAGTACTCAACGCGCGTGTGGCGTGTGATGAGAAACAACCCCTCTTTGCTCGCCTCTTCTTGCAATAACACAAGTTCTGTATTGTCTGCGTCCAAGACTTCTACATGTAAGCCCAACTTGGCTATCAATAGGGCATTTTTGGTGTGGTTTTTACCCAAAAAAAGCACACGGCTTCCCGCAGGTAAGGCGCTGAGGTTTGCCATGGCAAAATTGAACGGTTCGGTGCGTCGGTCAAGGGTCATGGGTTAGCCCATTGGATACAAGATGGCGTGTTGCACCTCTTGCAAGGCACGTAAAAGCTCTGGAGTGAGCGTTACATGTAAGGCTGCCAAGGTTTCATCCAACTGCCCTGCATGGGTCGCTCCGATGATAGAGGAAGCCACAAAGGGGTGTTGCATGCTCCAGGCGGTTGCCATGGTGGTGAGGTTTAGCTCATGTTCGGTGGCGATGGTTTGGTAACGCGCCGTGGCTTCTAGGGTTTTGGCATTGACAAAGCGGCCAGCTTGGGCTTGAAGGCGCGGGTTTTGGTTGTTGACATACTTGGCAAAACGCGCGGTGGGCGGGAAAAATCCACCGTTGTACTTGCCGGTGAGTACGCCGCCTGCGAGAGGCGAGTAGGGCAAAAGGGAAATGGACTCTTTTTCACATACGGTACCCAGTTCGTCTAAGAAGCGTGGGTTAAGGAGGGAAAAATTGTTTTGGATGGATTCAAAGCGCGTTAATCCCTTAAACTTGGCGGTTTCGTTGGCTTTGGTGAGTCCGTAGGCGGAGTCGTTGGAAGTGCCAATGACGCGGATTTTTCCTTCTTTTACGAGGGCATCCAAAACAGACAAACTCTCTTCAATGGGCACCGTTTGGTCGGGCCAGTGGACTTGGTAAAGGTCGATGTAGTCGGTCTTAAGACGTTTAAGACTGCCCTCAAGAGCGCGGGTGATGTGAAAGCGGTCAATGGCGGTAAACCCGTGGCGAACGGGTGGGACAAACCACCCGTTCGCGGCTCCTGCAACCTTGGTGGCAAGAATCACTGAATCGCGCGGTTTAGTTTTGAGCCATTCGCCGACGATTTCTTCCGTACGCCCTGCAAGCTCGCCACTTGGAGGCACAGGATAAAGTTCGGCGGTGTCAAAAAAGTTAATACCTGCGTCGTAGGCTTTGTCTAAAATCTTGAAAGCTTCTTTTTGGTCGCATTGTAACCCAAAGGTCATGGTGCCCATACATAACGGACTAACCCTAAGTCCAGTTTTGCCAACATAACGGTAATTCATGGTGCTCCTTAATTCTGGCGGTATAATTGTAACAAAAAACTCAGCATCTGCGTGGTATACTAACCCCTTTTACTCAAATACCATCACAAATGAGTTGAACCAAATGCACCGACGCACCTTTTTGGGATTGGTAGCCACTAGTGCTGCCTCCATGGCTTTTGCCCAAGAGTCCTCCCCTTCCTCTGTTTTTTTGCGTGCTACTGAAATAGCTGATTTTGAGTCGGCAAAAAACCGCTTAAACCAAGTGAGTCGGCATGTTGGGTTTGGCAATTTTAATATCATCAATTTTGACTTAGTGCTGCATTATGCCCGTAATGTAAGCAAAATTGGTGCATTTACCCCTAGCGAACTTGCCCTTTTGGAAAAACTTTTTTACGATGCGACGGAGCCTTACGGCTTTTTTGGACAGCGTACTTGCGAGTCGCTCACCGCAACCATTGTGGAAAGGGAAGTATACAAGGTGCCCCGTTCTGGTCATTATCTGTTTCAAGGGGAGGCGTTACATGCTTTTGAGCGCTTACAAAAAGACGTAGGGCCTACGCTCATTTTAACCTCAGGCGTGCGCAGTGTGGCGAAGCAAATGAGCCTTTTCTTGGATAAGATTAGCGCGTGCGAGGGCAACATCTCCCTTGCGGCTAAATCCATCGCACCTCCGGGCCACTCGTACCACAGCATTGGCGATTTTGATGTGGGAAAACAAGGCTTTGGGTACCTTAATTTCACCGAAGAATTTGCCAAAACCGAAGAGTTTCTAAAGCTTCAAGAGCTCCCGTATGTGCGTACCCGTTATGTGCCTGGAAATCCTGATGGGGTCTGGTTTGAACCGTGGCATATTCAGATTATTAAGCCAATGCAAACATGATTTTAAGTATCGAAAGCAGTTGTGATGACAGTTCCATCGCCCTAACGCGCATCGAAGATTGCCAGGTAGTCTTTCACAAGAAAATCTCCCAAGAACTCGACCACGCTAAGTACGGCGGCGTCGTGCCAGAACTTGCCGCAAGACTGCACGCCGAAGCCCTGCCAAAAATCCTCCAAGAAGCCAAGCCGTATTTTAGTGACGTCAAAGCCGTTGCAGTAACCACGGAACCGGGTCTTTCGGTCACGCTTGTGGAGGGGTTGGTGATGGCAAAAGCCTTGTGCATCGCCCTTGATGTGCCACTGCTTCCCATCAACCATTTGCACGGCCACATTTACTCACTTTTTTTAGAACAACCCTCCTTGTTTCCCTTGGGCGTGTTGCTGGTCTCCGGAGGCCACACGCAACTCTTACATGTAAAGGCTCATGAAGCAATAACCCTTTTGGCGACCACCATGGACGATAGCTTTGGGGAGAGTTTTGACAAGGTCTCTAAGATGCTAGGTCTTGGGTATCCTGGCGGGCCTGTGGTGGAAGCCATGGCCAAAAAAGGCGATGCCGCGCGGTTTGATTTTACGGTGCCGTTGTTGCGCACATCGAAACTTGCTTTTAGCTATTCAGGCTTAAAAAACCAAGTGCGTTTGGCTATCGAATCTTTGGGGGAAAGCAGAAACGAACAAGATACCTGCGATGTGTGCGCTAGTTTTCAAGCCACGGCCACGGCCCATTTGCTCAACAAGCTTGAACGCGCGTTTAAGCTTCATCCCTTTGAGCGTTTTGCGGTCGTGGGCGGGGCGAGTGCTAATCTTTACCTTCGTGCTAAGCTAGAAAAACTGGTGGAAAAATATCGCATGCCGCCCTTACTGGTGGCGCCCTTGGCCTACTGTTCGGACAACGCCGCGATGATTGGACGGTGCGGCGTGGAAGCGTACAAGCGTGAGGCGTTTGTGGGGCTAGATGACGTGCGGGTTAATCCTAGAGTCGCCTTTTAAAAAGGTGCAGGGATGTTGAGTATTTTGATTTCAAGTTCTAGCCAGATGCCTGTTTTGGTCGCTACTGCCTCTTTGGCTTCTTGGATGAGTGCAACCGCTTCCTCGTAGGTGCCTCCGCCAAGATTGACCAAAAAGTTGGCGTGTTGTGCGCTAAAAGCCATGCCGCCGTACTGTTTCCCGCGAAACCCCGCTTCTTCTAGTAACCTTCCCGCACTCTCACCTTCCGGGTTTTTAAAGCAACTGCCAAGGCTGGAGTCTTTGGGTTGGTTTTGACGCATCTGCCGAAACTGTTCTGCCAAGGCGGCATCAAATCCTTCTTTACATGTAAAGCGTGCTTCAAAGACAACATCAGGGAGTTTCGCGTAGCGGTAGCCGTGCGTAATGTCGCTTTTTTCCACCCAACCTGCGTGGGTGCGCACCGCCAAAAGCGGGCCGAAAATCTCCCACCCTTTAAGCCCCGCGTTCATGGCAAGCATGCCTCCAAGGGTGCCAGGAAGCTGTTGCATGAATTCAAGCCCGCCAAGGTTGTGCTTTTTGGCAAAGGAAAAGAGCTTGCCGCTGGGCGTTGCAGCCCCTACATGTAAGAGAGTATTGTCTACATGAATAAAGTCAAAGGCTTTACTTAGGATGGCTAGAGGGGGAGGGGTTGGGCCTAGGAGAAGATTGTTTGCTCCGCCAATGAGTTGATGGTTTTTGGGGAGGGGTTGGGGGGTTTCTAAGACAAAAACATCTACCCTTGGGCCGATTCTGATGCTTGAAAAGGTGGAAAAGTCGATGGATTTTAGCATCAGTAGATAAACGTGGGAATCATGTTAAACACGCGGGTGGTAAACTCAATCATCATGTTCATCATCCACGGCATAGCAAAGATGATGACAGTCACGACTAGCAAAATTTTGGGCACAAAGCTTAGGGTCATTTCGTTGATTTGGGTGGTTGCTTGAAAAATACTAATGGCAAGCCCCGCCAAAAGTCCCGCTAGGAGCATGGGCAAGGCGAGCGAAAGGGCGATTTTAAAGGTTTGAACGCCTAGGCCGATGAGCGTGGATTCCACTAGCTAAACCTTGCCGTTTCATAGTGCGTGGGGATGAGAAAATCATGCACGTCTAGGGGCACATCGTACACGCCGTGGTCGAAGCCTAATTTGAAAAGATGGTTGATAGCACGCAGTTGGGTTTCGTTCATGGAAACAGAAGCGTCGTTGGCGTACATAGAGAGGTAGGTTTCAAGTTTGTCCGCGTCCACGCGAAATAAGCCGCGCTCTAAGAGCATGCGCGAGAGCAAGGGTTTGGAAGCGTTGCCTACCCGCACCGCGTCGGTGAGCATTTTTTCATAAGCGATAGCTTTAACCAGCGGCAAAGAACGGCGCAATGCCATGCCGCCAAGGGGCAAAGGAAGTCCATCTCCTCCAAGTTCGCACCACACGTCCCATAACTCTCGTGCCACTTCAAGGCTCTCATCAAAGGTCAAAATACTCTCATGAATGAGCACGCCCGCGTCCACTTCTCCGCACAATACCGCAGGTTCGATGTCTAAAAAGTTTTTATACACAATGCGTGCGTCAGGGTACGCGAGACGAAACAAGAGCGCGTTGGTGGTGTGGTGTCCGCTAAGGGCGACTTTGAAACTTTTTTTTAGTTTTGTCCCCTTTTTTTTGACCAGTTTTGGGCCGTAGCCTTCGCCAAAACTGACCGCCGTGCGCAACAATGCATAGTCGTTGCGAATGCGAGGATAGAGCCCAAAACTAATGGCGGTAATGTCGTAGGTGCCTTTGAGGGCTTCTTGGTTGAGGGTTTCAATGTCAAGGGCAACGTTTTCAAACGTAACACCGGGAAGTCCTACCCAACCGAGCTTAATAGCATAGTACATAAAAATATCATCAGCGTCGGGAGAATGGGCCACTGTAATCACGAGCATCCTTTGAAAAAATTGAGTCGATTGTAACACAGGTGGACTAAAAATTACATTTCAAATTGCCATCTTTTTGGGGGTCATGCCCTAGGGTTGGGTATAATCAGAAGTTTTTTAAATCAAAGATGTTACAATCCCAACTACTCTCACAAAGGAATCTTATGGCTATGGATGAGAACAAACGCAAGGCACTTGAGCTCACGTTAAAACAGATCGACAAAGCTTTTGGCAAAGGGGCAATTGTCCGTTTGGGCGACAAAGAGATTGAACCCATCGCGTTCATTGGAACAGGCTCCATCGGGTTAGATATTGCCCTTGGAATCGGCGGTGTACCGCGCGGACGGGTGATCGAAATCTACGGGCCTGAGAGTTCAGGGAAAACAACACTAGCCCTTCAAATTACCGCGCAAGCCCAAAAAGTGGGCGGCATTTGTGCCTTTGTGGACGCAGAACATGCACTCGATGTGAAGTATGCCCACAACCTTGGCGTTGATACAGAAAACCTTCTTGTGTCGCAACCTGACTTTGGTGAACAAGCGTTAGACATCGTCGAAACCCTAGCACGTAGTGGGGCGGTGGATGTGATTGTCATTGACTCCGTAGCCGCGTTGACGCCTAAGAGCGAAATCGAGGGCGATATGGGCGATTCGCATATGGGGCTTCAAGCTAGGCTTATGAGTCAAGCGTTGCGCAAACTCACGGGCGTTGTGCACAAGATGAATGTGACGATTATTTTTATCAACCAAATCCGTATGAAGATTGGGATGATGGGGTACGGTTCACCCGAAACGACTACGGGCGGAAATGCGCTTAAATTCTACGCATCAGTGCGCATCGATGTGCGTAAAATCGCGACCCTAAAGCAAGGGGAAGACCAGATTGGTAACCGCGTAAAAGCCAAGGTCATCAAAAACAAAGTGGCACCACCTTTTCGCATCGCCGAGTTTGACATCATGTTTGGTGAAGGCATTTCCCGCGAGGGCGAATTGGTAGACTACGGTGTGAAACTTGATGTCATCGATAAAAGCGGCGCATGGTTTAGCTATAAAGACAAAAAACTAGGGCAAGGGCGTGAGAATGCTAAAGCACTTTTAAAAGAGAATAAAGAACTAGCCGCAGAAGTAGAAGAAGCAGTGAAACAAGCAATGGGACTTAACCCCAGTTTGATGGTGGTTGGGGACGATGAACTCGTGGAGGATGATGCATGATTTTTATAGATGAAGTACGCGCAGATGAGGTGCTAGACAGCCGTGGCAATCCCACGGTGCGCGCCACTGTAGTGCTCAGTGATGGCACCAAAGCAAGCGCTATCGTACCAAGTGGTGCAAGCACAGGAAAACGTGAAGCCTTGGAGCTAAGAGACCAAGATGCGCGCTATTTGGGCAAAGGCGTACGCAAAGCGGTGGAAAACGTGAACGTGCACATTGCCGATGAAATCACTGGCATGAACCCGTACAATCAAGGGGAAATCGACAGCGCGATGAAAGTGTTGGACGGGACGGAAAATTATTCTAGTCTAGGGGCCAACGCAGTTTTGGGCGTTTCTATGGCCGTAGCCAGAGCCGCCGCTTCAAGCCTTGGGATGCCACTGTACCGCTACCTTGGCGGGGCGAATGCTAGAGTATTGCCAACGCCCATGTTTAACATCATCAACGGGGGAAGCCACGCGGACAACAGCGTAGATTTTCAAGAATATATGATTATGCCGTTGGGATTTGAAACCTTTGAAGAAGCCTTGCGCGCCGCGGCAGAAGTGTACCAACACCTCAAAAAAGCCTTACATGTAAAGGGTCACAGTACTGCGTTGGGCGATGAAGGCGGTTTTGCACCTAATCTTGCCAACAACGAAGAGCCTATCGGAGTTATTTTAGAAGCCATTAAAGCAGCAGGCTACACGCCAGGCAAAGAGATTGCTATTGCATTGGATGTGGCTAGTAGTGAACTTGTATGCGAAGGCGGGTACCGCTTGGCATCCGAAAATCGCACCCTAAGCAGTAAAGAGTTGGTTGAATACTATGCTTCTATGTGCGAAAAATACCCTATTGTTTCCATTGAAGATGGGTTGAGTGAAGACGACTGGGAAGGGTGGGCTTACCTGACGGAGCGTCTTGGCGGTAAAGTTCAGCTCGTGGGGGATGATTTATTTGTTACCAACGCGGCGATTTTGCGTGAAGGCATTGAGAAAAACATCGCCAATTCGATTTTGATTAAACCCAATCAAATCGGTTCTGTGAGTGAAACAATGGAAACAGTGAGACTCGCCCAACGCAACAACTACACGTGCGTCATGAGCCACCGAAGCGGTGAGAGCGAAGATGCGTTTATCGCCGATTTTGCTGTGGCACTTAACACGGGTCAAATCAAAACAGGTGCGACTGCTAGGGGTGAACGCAACGCTAAATACAACCGCTTGCTTGAGATTGAAAAAGAACTTGGCGGCGGAGACTACTTAGGTGGCGAATTGTTTTAGCAATGAATGAGATTTTAGAGGAGTACAAGACCAGCGAGATACAACAATTTTACCGTAGTCGTTTTGCGTTAAAACTCCTCTTTGCTTCGTTGGTAGTGATTGGGTTTGGGATTTACATGGGCGATTTGTTTTTTGGAAGAAGCTCCCTAGATGTGCTCTTGGGGCTACAATCTGGAAAAGAGCAATTGCAAAAGCGGACAAGTGAACTCAAGCATGAAAACGCAACCCTTCAAAAAGAGTATTTTGAATTGCGTCAGCTTGATCCAGACATGCGCTAACACAAGGAGTGACATGAGAGCTATCATCGTAATCGCCCTAGGGCTTGTGAGCGCTTGCCTCGCAAGAGAAAACCCTTTCTTGCCCGCCTCCCAGTATGAAACCATCACCACCCCCACCAACGTCCAAGAAGCGCGGGGAAACTTTGAACAACAAGCCACCACCTTGCCAAGCCGTGCAAGGGTCTTGCAGTATGTGACCTTTGGGTACCAAAGTTTAGACGGTAGCACGGAAGAGATGCGCATGGACGTGGGTAAAGACATTGATTGGCATGACCCTTTGGTGGTGAGCAGGGAAAGTCTTTTGCTTCGTCCTTCTCTTGTTTTGCCCACCATGCCTCCTGAGTCGATGCCTCCTGAACCAATGCCTCCTTTGCCAACAGAAGATGCCCCGCAAAAAATACTCAAATCACCCTCCTTTAAAACCTTAACATTTAAAGAATACATCACCTTTGAAGCAGGGGAAATGCGCCTAAATGTTCTCACAAAAGACCGTCTTGTTCGGCATTTTATGGTGGCGCATCCTTACAAAGTAGTTTTGGATTTTGAGCGCGATACAGCCTTTTATACCCACACCCTTGATGTTCAAAAGGACGCGTTTAAAACTATTACGATGGGAAACCACAACGGCCATTACCGCGCGGCCATTTTGTTGGACGGACATTATTTGTATGAGCTCAAAGAAATCGAGGGAGGGTATGCGATTGTTTTGAGGTAACTGGCCCCCATGTGAGGGCCAGCGAAGTTAGTGTTTTGGGGTGATGTCGAGTGGGCCAAGGTAGAGTTGACGAGGACGGGCGATTTTGATGGTGGGTTGCTCTTTGAGCTCTATCCACTGGGAAATCCAACCCGGTGTGCGTCCAATGACAAAAATTACCGCAAACATCTCTTTGGGTATTTTCAACGCTTCTAAAATGAGCCCCGAGTAAAAATCAATATTTGGATAGAGTTTTCGGCTGATGAAATACTCATCTGTAAGGGCAATCTCTTCGATTCTGTTGGCCACTTCTACCAATTTGCTGTCAATCTCAATCTCTTCCATGAGCTGGGTGCGGATTTTTTTCAAAATAGTCGCGCGCGGGTCAAAGTTTTTGTACACACGGTGACCAAATCCCATGAGCCTAAACGGGTCATCTTTGTCTTTGGCGCGCTTGATAAACTCATCCACACGGTCCACCGACCCAATCATCTCTAGTTGACGAATCACTGACTCATTTGCTCCACCATGGGCTCTTCCCCAGAGCGCACCAATGCCCGCACTGATGGCCGCATAAGGGTGGGCGTGAGTAGAGGCCACGTTGCGCACGGTCGTTGTGGACGCGTTTTGTTCGTGGTCAGCGTGAAGGGTAAAGATGGTGTCGAGAGCTTTGATTTCGATGGGTTTTAAGTCGATGTGCTTGTGAGGATAGCCACGCAACATGTACAAAAAGTTTTCTGTAAAGCCACGGTCAAGGTCGGGGTAGATGATGGGCAAGCCTTGGCTACTGCGGTAAGAAAAGGCGGCGATAGTGGGGATTTTTGCCACAATGCGTTTGGCCATTTCCATGTATTCATCAGGATTATCGATGTCAAGATGTTCAAAATAAAAGGTCGAAAGGGCTGAAACACCTGCGGAAAGGATGGCCATAGGATGGGCGTTATCAGGAAAAGCGTCGAAAAGTTTTTTCATCCCTTCGTGAATAAAAGAACGTTTTTTCATCTCTAAACAAAAATCTAAGCGTTGTTCAATGGTGGGAAGTTCTTTGTTGAGCAATAAATACGCGGTATCTAAAAAGGTACGTTCTTGCGCCAAATAGGAGATGTCGTATCCGCGGTACATGAGCTGACCCTTGTCACCATCGATAAAGGTGATGCGTGAACGACAAGAAGCCGTAGACGTGTAGCCACGGTCAAATGTAAACATGCCTGTGTCTTGGTAAAAAGTAGAAATATCAACCACCGAAGGCCCCATAGTGCCATCAAGTATGGGAAATTCGAAGCTCTCACCTGTGCGGTTGTTGGTAAACGTAACGGTGTCTTTGCTCATAAGCATCCTTTATGAATGTTTCTTGTTGGGGACAGATTATACCACAGCGGCTGTATCTTAACAGAAGTTTTGTTAAGCCACTCCGTGGCAGAAAAAAATACTCTTATTTTTTTAGATTTTTAACAACATAGATGAATTTAATTCCTAGCATGGCAATAATTACTTCGGCCAAACTGGCTAAAATCAGCGCATAATACAAGGTTTCAGAAATGGTGCGAGATTTAAAGGCGATCGTCGCAACGGCGATTAAAAGGGTTAGTGGCATAGAGTGAGAGAGGGCCAATAAAACAGACTGTTTTATGCCCAGATGTTTCCAAAAAGCGATACTCGAAACTTGACGAAGTAGGAGCATGGCTAACGTAATCATCACAGCAGAAGTTACCACTCCTTCCATTTGCAAGGCGCTTAAGGGGAAGGTTGAGCCAATGTAGATGAAAAAAGTAGGCACTAAAAAGCCAAACCCAAACGAAGAAAGTTTGTGGGGAAGTTCGGTTTTATGCTCAAAAAAGGTGGCAATGAACGCCCCTGCGATGAACGCCCCAAAGGCAATCTCTAGGCGCAAGAAAATCATGATAGCAATCATCACAATAAACACAGACATGGAAAGGCGAATATCTTTTTCCTCTTTGTCGTAGTGGGGCATTAAAAATATTTTGAGTTGTGGGTACCACCAAAAAAGGACTTGCAAGCCTTGAAAAAGGACGACAATAAGGACAATAAACCCCACCAGATAAACCAAAGACATGTACAGTTGAACGCCAATGCCAAACTCAAGAATGGCGCCCGTGAAAGTGAGTAGCGCGATACTGACAAGCTCGCCCATGATGCCTACAAACATGGAAAGGTTGAGCCAAGGTTGGTCTTTGCCGTACTCTTTGTACAGGGTCAAAATAAGCCCAATGGAAAGAAGAGGCAAGATGACAATCATGAGCATGCTAAAGCCCATGTAAAGGGTGAAGCAAAAGGAAAAAAAGTAGAGCAAACATAGGTAGGCAAGCCCTTGTTTGATGAGTGCTTTGTCGGTGCGAATAAAGACACGCAAGTTAACTTCCACGCCCGCTAAAAACATGAGGTAAAAAAAGCCAATCTCAGCTACGAGTTCAAATAAATAATAGTCGTTGACAAAGCCATAATACCCCGCAAGCATTCCTAGGATGATTTCCATGGGAGGAATGGGCATGCGAAGAAGCCTAGCAAGGTAAGGTGAGGTGAAAATAATAACGGCCACGGTAATGAGAATAGAGAGCTCATTCATGGTTGAAAAGTCCAGTATTCTTTTTTCCAAACACGTTTTTCAGGCTTACATGTAAGGCGTACCACATCCCACCTGGGGGCGTTTACATGTAAGAGTACGCACTCGCACGCGTCTTTTTTTCTAGCGCACACTTCGCCGGGATTAAGAAAGAGAGTGCCGTTGGCAAGGGAGGCTTCAAAAAAGTGGGTGTGCCCATACACAACCAAATCCGCACCATCAGGCGTGAGGTAAAAAGGGTGGTGCATAAGCTTTACATGTAAGCCGTTGTGGGTGAAGCTGTGCGGCTCTTGCACGAGGGTATAGCTGTCCATAAGGCTGTGCAAATGCAGGTCGTTGTTGCCCAGTACTGCTTTGTAGGGGACACCACATTTTTCCAAAAGCTTCAAGGTTTTCTCCTCCACAATGTCGCCTGCGTGCACCAAAAACTCCGCACCACCTTCAAGGAGCGTGTCGATGCAAAACTTCGCCAAATCACTTCTGCGGTGCGTGTCGGACAAGACTCCTAGCGTCACTCTGGGGTTACCTTGTGTTTGCACTTGATGCACTCCAACACGGCTTTGCCACGGAGGGTTTTTGCGGCCATGAGGTACCCGCACTCTGGACAGGGTGTGGCGGTGGGTTCGTAGGTGGAAATGAAGGTACATTTGGGGTAATTGGCGCACCCGTAAAATTTCCCACGCCGTGAGCTGCGTTGTAAGATGTCGCCCCCGCATTCAGGACAAGGGACGTCGAGTTTAGCAGGAGCGGCCTTGGGAGAAGCGGCAAGATTTTTAGAATATTTGCATTTAGGAAAGGCACTGCACGCGATAAATTCGCCAAAACGTCCTTTGCGTTGCAAAAGAGGTGCGCCGCATTCTGGACAATCTTCGCCCGTAGGAATGGCTACTTTTTGACTGACGATGTTTTTTTTGCCTTCTTCCACTTGGGCGATGAACGGGGTATAAAATTCGCCCAAAACCTGTTGCCAGTCGCGGCCGTTTTCGGCGATCTCATCCAGGGTTTCTTCCATGGACGAGGTAAAGTTGCTGTCGACAATGTTGGGAAAGTTTTTCTCCAAAAGCTCAATCACCGTAAAAGCGGTGTCGCTAGGAACCAACTGTTTTTTTTCAATGGCGATGTAGTCTCTGGCGGTGAGGATGGAAACCGTAGGCGCGTAGGTCGAAGGACGGCCGATGCCAAGGCTTTCAAGCTTTTTAATCAGGCTAGCTTCTGAGTAGCGCGCGGGGGGTTCGGTGAAGTGTTGGTTGGCGGCAAGGGAGTCTAAAAAGGCGCGGTCTCCCGTGGTAAGAGCGGGCAAGAGTTTGTCTTTGTCACTGTTGCCGTACACTTTGTAAAAACCATCAAAGACCAGTTTTCGTCCACTGGCTTTAAAGGTTCCTTTGCTACATGTAAAGAAAACCGTTTGGGATTCAAACTGCGCATCGGTCATCTGGCACGCGAGAAATCGGGTGTAGATGAGGATGTAGAGTCTGAGTTCATCTTTGTCTAAAAACTTGGCCGCTACTTCGGGTGTGAAGTCGATGAGCGTAGGGCGGATGGCCTCATGGGCTTCTTGGGCACTTTTGGATTTGGTGCTGTAAAAGGCAGGTTTGGCGGGCAAATAGGCGGTGCCATAGGTGCTTTTGATGTGTTCTCTGGCTTTTTCCACTGCTTCTTTGGCAAGGTTTAGGGAGTCCGTACGCATGTAGGTGATGACCCCTTGAGTGCCTTGGTGGGTTTTGACCCCTTCGTAAAGGCTTTGGGCTATCATCATGGTTTTTTTGGGTGAAAACCCTAGCATGGATGAGGCGGTTTGTTGCAAGGTAGAGGTCATAAACGGCGGTGGCGAAGCGCTTTTGCGTGCCTTGGTTTCGATGTCACCGACGGTGTAGGTTTCATCTTTGAGGTTTGCGTGGATGTAATGGGCCCGTTCGCCTAGAGAAATGGTCATCTTGTCGATTTTTTGGCCTTCAAACTCTACTAGCTGTGCTTCCACGGTAGCGTTAAACAGCGCGTCTAGGCTCCAGTATTCTTCGGGTTTAAAAGCGCGGATTTCCCGCTCTCGGTCTACGACGATTTTAAGGGCGGAAGATTGCACGCGTCCAGCACTTAAGCCTTTTTGGATTTTGGAGGCTAAAAGCGGGGAGAGTTTGTAACCGACGATGCGGTCAAGCAAACGTCTGGTTTGTTGGGCGTTGATACTTTGGATGTCCAGCTTTCTAGGGTTTTCAAGGGCGTGAATGATGGCGGTTTTGGTGATTTCGTGAAAGACGATGCGGGGCAAGGCTTCAGGTTCTTTGCCGATAGCCATGGCGATGTGATAGCCGATGGCCTCTCCTTCGCGGTCCTCATCCGTCGCGATAAAAACGGTGTCGCTTGCCTTGGCTTTTTGCTTGATTTCACTGACAATCTTAGCGTGTTCTCTGGCGATGCGATACTCAGGCGTAAAGGTTTCACCTTCTATTTTGATACCAAAACTGCTTTTAGGAAGGTCACGCACGTGGCCTTTGGAGGCGATAACTTCATATTCTTTACCCAAAAAGTTTTTGATGGTTTTGGCTTTCGTGGGGGATTCGACGATGATTAAGTGTTTCAAAATACTGTCCTGCTTTACATTTAATGGTGCAATTCTAGCAGAAAAAGGAAAATTTGTAAGACAGGGTATAAAGTTTTTCCTTGGGTGAGCGATATGGTTTCTAACAGCAAGGATGCTGAATACACTTAAAAGGATTTAAGATGAGTTTCCGTATTAACACCAACGTATCGGCGATGAACGCCCACACGTCTAGCATTGCCAACAACCGTAACCTTTCAGGTTCTTTGGCGAAACTTTCCTCAGGTTTGAGAATCAACACTGCCGCTGATGATGCATCAGGTATGGCGATTGCTGACTCTCTTCGTTCACAAGCAAGTGCTCTTGGCCAAGCTATCAACAACGCAAACGATGCGATGTCTATGGCGCAAACTGCTGACAAAGCGATGGACGAGCAACTTAAAATCCTCGACACCATCAAAGTCAAAGCAACCCAAGCGGCACAAGATGGTCAAAATGCTAACTCACGTAAAGCACTTCAAGCGGACATCAAACGTCTTACTGAACAGCTTGACAACATTGCAGGTCAAACAACCTTTAACGGCAAAAGCTTGCTTTCAGGTTCGTTTACCAATGCTCAGTTTCAAGTGGGTGCGTACTCCAACCAAACTGTTAGTATGTCTATCGGTGCAACCAGTTCAGACAAAATCGGACATACCCGTTTTGAAACAGCTGGCGATATGGACGGAGCTAATACTGTAAGCTCAGCAGGCGGTACGACTCAGTTGACCTTTACTTTGGCATCAGGTGGATCAATCACTTTAGAAGAAGTGGTTATTAGTACAGGCGCTGGAACAGGTGTTGGTGCCCTGGCTCAAGTTATTAATAAAAACAGTGACCTTTTGGGTGGCGTGAGCGCAAGTTGGACGCTAACTGCAACAGGAGACGCTGCGGTTACATCGGGAACTTTTACTAACGTTGTTGTTAACGGTGTCACTATCGCGACATCATTGGAAGTAGAAGCCAATGACCGAAGTGGTGTTTTGGTGGATGCTATTAATACCCACAAAGAAACAACCGGAGTTGTGGCGAGTGTAGATGCTGAAGGTAAACTCCAATTGACTTCGACTGATGGACGAGGTGTAGCTGTTTCTGGACTTGATGGTACCGGCGGAGATGCTGGCATTGAAGAAGGTGCCTATTATGGTCGCTTGACACTTATTGCTGCGGGTGCCGCGGGTATCGAAGTGGAAGATGACAGCACTGATGATATTTTTGATACAGCAAACAGACTGACAGCCAGTGTTTCTCTTCGTGACATGATGGGTGAGATTGACAATGAAACTGCTGAAGCCATGGGCGCCTTTACTAGTGGCAACGCTATTGGTGCCGATGAAGACCTAGGTGCAGGTGTGACTACTTATGCGGGTGCGCAAGCAATGATTAAGATTGCACAATCTGCCCAAGAGCGTCTTGACACTATTCGTGCGGACATCGGTTCTGCTCAAAACCAATTGGTGGCAACCGTGAACAACATCTCTGTAACACAAGTAAACGTGAAAGCGGCTGAATCTCAGATCCGTGACGTTGACTTTGCTGCTGAGTCTGCGAGCTTCTCTAAGTTTAACATCCTTGCACAATCAGGAAGTTATGCCATGAGCCAAGCTAACGCGGTACAGCAAAACGTACTCAGACTACTTCAGTAGTCTCGGGTTGATTTTTAAGCCGATGGGAGGAGACTCTCATCGGCTTTTTTGGTTTAAGGGGCATGGTTTTTGCTTTACATGTAAGACCTTAATCTAAAAGGCGGATGATGGAATTTTTTGAAACTAATCTTTCTGTGCTTGATACACACAACCCTCCTCTTGCACGTCGCCTTCGTGCTGTAGGGGAATTAAAACATTTTGAGATTTTTATGGACGAGGGCAATGTCGCCTCGCTCAATGCAGTGCACACAACCCATTTTACCCCTCTTTATGAAGGCTCTCCTGCGCAAAGCGTAGAGGAAGATACTGCGCGTTACGTAGCTTTTGATGAACATCCCTTTCTTTACATGTATGGACTAGGCAATGGGATGCTCATCAAAACGCTACTGGCAAACCCAAAACATGAGCGCATCGTAGTGGTGGAGCCTGAAGATGAGCTGGCGTTTGTAGTGCTGCATATGGTGGATTTTTCCACTGAACTTCAAAGTGGAAGGTTGGCGCTTTTTGGGCAAGAAGAGGTGGATTTCCCGCGGATGCTTACGCTGTTTTTAGGCCAAAAAGCGTTGCATTACGCCAAGGTATACGACTTGCATGTTTCGACCCCTTACTACGAAAAATGCCACTTAGACCATCTGCGCGTTACCAACCAAACCCTCATCGAAGCTCTTTATCAAGGGGTGAATGTAGCGGGCAATGACCCCAAAGACGCCCTCATCGGGCTGAAACATCATGTGGTGAATCTACCAAAAGTATTCAAAACCCCTCCTCTTGGGGAACTACTTAAAAAGCTTGGCACCACGCAAACGGCTGTGCTTGTGTCTACAGGCCCTTCGCTAGGAAAGCAACTCCCTCTTTTGAAACAAATTGCCCCGTATGTGCGCATCGTTGCGGTGGATGCTAGCTTTCCTGTGCTCTACCGCGCGGGCATTAAGCCCGATGTGGTCGTGTCTGTTGAGCGTGTGGTGGAAAGCGCAAGGTTTTTTACAGAACTTCCTGCAGAGGCGTTTGAGGGCGTAGTGTTTGCGCTTACCTCTTTGCAACACAAAGAGGTGTTGGGGAGCATTAAGGGTGGAACTTTGCAGGTGAGTTTGCGTCCCCTTGGTTACATGATGGCTACAGGGCCAGACGAGTGGGGCTACTTGGGGATTGGGATGAGTGCTGCAAACATGGCGTACGAGCTCATTTACCATGGAAAATTTAAAACATGCATTCTTGTCGGACAGGATTTGGCGTACGGGGAGGATGGTGCTTCTCACGCGGATGGCCATGTCTTTGGAAAGCATAATGTCAAAGAAAAAGAGGGCGATACGTGGGTGGAAGGTTGGGGTGGCAAAGGGCGCGTGCGTACCAATCATACGTGGGATATGTTTAGAAAATCTTTTCAAAAAGACATCGCAGAGACCAAAGAAACTATGCTGACCATCAATGCGACCGAGGGCGGGGCGAGCATTTACGGGGCGCTTGAGATCCCTTTTGCGGAGACGGTAGCCTTGCATGTAACGCAAAGAACAGTAAAAACAACACTCGAGTTGTGGTACGCGAGCCAAAAGGATGTGTTGCGCATTGGTGCCCAAGTGGAACATAGGGTGGAGGAAATAGTAGCATACACGCAAGCGCTTTTAGAAGAAACCAAGGCGCTCTTTTTGGATGTGGCGGCTGCAAGTGAAGATGCGGCGACAACCGCGGCTGTTTTTGAGGAACTGATGGTGCGTATAGGGAAAATCAAAGAGCGCTTTAAAGAGCCACTTTTTGAAAAAGTGGTGTGGCATATAGCCCAGTCGATGATGCTTTCTCAAGAAATCGCCCTTGCACCCCTTGAGGTGCAAAAGGCCCAAACATCAGCACAACAAGAAGAAAAAACCCGTATGCTTGTGGAAGCGCACAAGCCGTGGTTGTTTGCGTTTGCGGGGATTATGGATGCCATTTCAAAGACCATTGCCTTTGCCAAAACACGAAGGCTCATCGATGAGATAGAGTGCATTGACGTTGAAGTGGAAGGTGAAGTGATAGATAGCTTTACATGTAAAGAACTCAAACCCACACTTGGGCGGGTGTTTGACGTGGATATGCGCGGGATTTTGTACGACATGCCAGACATGCATGTGGGCAAAGCCGCGGTGTTTAAAGACGCCAAAACGGGCAAGGTGCTGCCTGAGGCGTTCGTGAGCGTCATCGCGCGAGAGGATGAGAAATACAATGAACTCAGCTTCATGAAAAGCCTCGAAGAGCCCATCGACGAAGAGAAGATAAAAGACCTCTACTATCCCAACGCCATCGGGTTCTTGGCCACGGAAGAAAATCTGGCGGATGAGGAGTTTGTGGGGTATATTAAAGAGTTGATGGGAGATTTTCCATTTTATACTTTTAAGGCCATCATCTTTGACACTCAACTAAAACAGGTACTAAAAAACATCTTTATATACAGGCCCATTGAGACATGCATTGCAAATAACACTATAAATATATTTGAGAACGTCGAGATATACTTATCCAATAACGATCGAAATAAACTTGATATACAAATATTGCAGTATCTAAGAAAAAATTCTACAGATGTGTTGTGTTTGGGGCTGTATCTAAAGACGGGGAATGTGGCAGTGGAGCAGCATGAGAAAAATCATCCAGAGTATTATTGTAAATTTTTTCAAAACTTGGGATTTTTGGGTTTTAGGCAGTCTGATGTTGAAAAATATGGCAAAACTTACCATGAAGTCTACTACAAAAAAGCGAGTGAAACACTCGGAGTTGATATAGGGTTTAATTTGCATGAAACTGTTTCAAGGGCGTATGTTTACTGGAACTTGAAACTAGGATTTCGCAATCATGAATTCTTCAAATATGCACTGGATTTTGGAAAAAAATATGCAAAACTCCAATAAAATGAATTC
>JACUTV010000060.1 GCA_014859645.1 Campylobacterales bacterium | reverse complement strand
CCTTTACATGTAGAGAGTTTTGTCGCCTTACATGTAGAGATTTTTTGCCTCACCCACAAGAGAGACTTTGTCTGGGTGCGTCAAAGCTTCAGCTTTGGGGCACCCATTGTGGACAACTCGTCTCGAAATAGGGTGAGGCAAAAAATCTCCCCCCTCTAAAATGCCCCGATGGACATGCCAAGGGCGCCATTGTACACCACATACACGCCAAGCAACAACGCACCCTCCACACGGTTGATGCGTCCTTGCCGTCCTTTGCGCCCATACGCCATGGCAAAAAGGGCAAGAGTGAGGCCCATCATCACCACCCAGTCGCGGGTTAGCACTTCGCGGGCGATGTTTTCCATGGGGTGAATCACCGTCGCGATGCCAATGACGGCGAGGATGTTAAACATGTTTGACCCCACCACATTGCCAATGGCCAAATCGTGTTCCCCTTTTTTGATAGCAACGATAGACGCGGCCAGTTCAGGAAGGGAGGTGCCAAGGGCGACGATGGTCAGACCAATGATTAAATCACTCACGCCAAAAGCCTCGGCGATGCCCACCGCACTCCACACCAACAACCTCGAACTTGCCACTAACAGCACCAAACCAACCACGAGCCACGCCACGCTTGCCCCTAAGCTCATCGCGGGGATTTCTGCTTCGACTCCCGTTTCTAGCGTGTCGTTTTTGCCCTTAAGTGCCGCCACCACCGACCACCCGATGAGCCCAAAAAACCCTGCTAAGAGCAGTAAGCCCTCACCAAGACTAAGCCGACCATCTAGCACACAAACCCCACTCAAAAGACTAATGCCAAGCAATAACGGCAACTCTTTTTTGACAATGCCCGAATGCACCGCAATGGGCGCAATCACCGCTGTTAGCCCTAAAATGAGTGCGATGTTGACGATGTTTGACCCAAGGGCATTGCCCAAAGCTAGAGCAGGATTGCCCTCCATGGCCGCCATGGCGGAAACGACCATCTCTGGCGCGCTTGTGCCAAAGCCCACCACCAAGACCCCGATGAGCAGCATGGGCACGCCCAAATGTTTCGCTGTAGACGCCGCACCTTCGACAAATTTTCCCGCACTCCACACCAGTAGCGCAAACCCTGCCACTAAGCCTAAAAGGTACCACGTCATCTTGTTCGCCTTGGAAGAATTTTGCGCATTATACTACGGTTTTGGCTTCACCGCTTCGATGGTCGCTGAAACCACGTAGTCTTCAATGCGCTCTTGGCCTGTGCCACAGGTGGTAGTGTGTTTTGGGGTAATGCAAACCGCTTCAAACCCGCAGGAGGTGAGCAGGTTTTCCAGTTCACCCACCACCGGCGCCCCCGCCAAACATCCTGTGTACAAGGCGATGTCTTGGGCTAGAATCTCAGGCAATGGCGCTAGGGCTACCATGTCTGAGATAGCCAAGCGGCCGCCAGGTTTTAGCACGCGGTAGGCTTCTTCAAACACGCGGGGTTTGTCAGGGGAGAGGTTGATGACGCAGTTAGAAATGATCACATCCACCACGCCATTAGCAATGGGCAAGTTTTCGATTTCCCCTAGGCGAAACTCGACGTGTTGGTACGCTCCTTTACGCGCGTTTTCGCGGGCTTTAGTGAGCATTTGTGGGGTCATGTCCACGCCAATCACTCGCCCTTCTTCGCCCACGTGGTGCGCCGCCAAAAACGCATCAAGTCCCGCGCCACTGCCCAAATCCACCACCACTTCGCCTTTTTTGAGGCTTGCTATGGCCGTGGGGTTTCCACATCCTAACCCCTTGTTGGCCTCTTTTGGCACCGAAGCCAAGGCTGTGGCACTGTAGCCTAACCCCAAACTTTGCGCTTGTGCGTCCCCGCAACAACTTGGCCCACACCCGCAACGCTTGCCCTGGGCAATTTCCCCGTACACCGTACGCACCTCTTCGTAAAGTCGCTCTTTAGTCGTTATCATCTCTTCTCCTTTGTCAATGCTTTACATGTAAGACGGAAAAAGAGCAAAAAAGATGCAACCCTTAGCACGCACACGAGCTATCGCAGTCCTTTCGTGGGGTAAATCCTGCCACCTTGCCACGCACGTATTCAATCTCACAGCACGCCAATAAGCGCTCTTTGAGTTGTTTTCTACCCCGTAAAATGCGGGATTTGGTGGCGGATAAAGAGAGGTTTAGCTCTTTCGCAATGGCGTTTTGCGAAAGGCCCTCTAGCTCATACAAGCGCAAGGCAAGGGCATGATGCTTCGGCAACAAAGCAAGCAGTGGCTCCACGCACGCACTTAATTCCTTCAAGGATTCTTTGCGCACTTGGGGCTGGGCGTGGTCATCGTGAAGGGGCAAGGCGGGAGATTTGGCGCGGTAAAAATCTGCAATCGCGTTAGCCGCGATCTTGTACAACCACCCCACCAAACATTCAGGTGAACGCAACGTTGTCTGTTTTTCTAGGGCTTTGAGGTAAACTTCTTGCACGATGTCTTGAGCAATGTGCTTGTCTTTCACCCGCTTGTACACGTACCCCAAAAGGGCTTTTTGGTGGGCTAAAAATGCCTCTTCCATCTCACATACTCTCAACGCGCGCCAGATGGGCTTGCTTCTCTTTTTCACCCAAAAAGGAGGCGCGAAAACTGTTACATGTAAGGGTTTTTAGCTCTTTCTTGGTGGCACCTAGATGGGTCACTAACGCTTCGTAGTTTTCGTTCATGTACCCGCCAAAATAGGCAGGGTCATCGGAGTTTACTGTGACGCACACCCCCTCTTTTAGCAAGCGCAAAATATTGTGCTCTTTCATGCTTGGCACCGCTTTGAGTTTGAGGTTAGAAAGGGGACACACCGTCAAAGGGATGGCATGTTCACGCAAATAGGCCACCAACACAGGGTCTTGCTCACACGCGATGCCGTGGTCGATGCGCGTTACATGTAAAGCGTTCAGCGCGTCCCAAATGTAACTGCTATCGCCCTCTTCGCCAGCATGGGCCACAAGGTGCAAGCCCTCGGCTTTAGCCTTGGCAAACACACGGGCAAATTTACTGGGCGGATTACCCACTTCCGCGGAGTCTAGCCCCACACCCACAAACTGGTCGCGAAAAGGCAAGGCCGCTTCAAAGGTGGCCAGTGCCGCTTCTTCGCTCAGGTCGCGCAAAAAACACAAAATCAACCCTGACGTGATGCCCAGTTCTTTTTCCCCTTGGCGCAATGCCCCCGTGATGCCCTCAAACACCGCGTCCAAGCAAACGCCTCTGGCGGTGTGGGTTTGGGGGTCAAAAAACGGCTCTACATGGCAGACATTTTGCGCGTGGGCGCGGGTGAGGTACTCCCATGTGAGGGTGTAAAAATCCTCCGCGTCGCGCAACACATCCGCACCTTTATAGTAGAGGTTTAAAAAGGACTGCAAGGAGTCAAACTGGTACGCCGCGCGCGCCGCTTCGACGCTTTCATAAGGCGTGGGGATACCGTGTTTTTGGGCCAAACGCAACAAGAGTTCGGGTTCTAGAGTGCCTTCAAGATGGACGTGTAGTTCGGCTTTGGGAAGGGCGTGGATGAAAGCGTGCATGGAGGGCCTTTTTGGAGGGAATCTTACTGCTATTTGCACTTTTTTGTCAACCGCGAGGCGCTTACATGTAAGCTTAACCTTTGCGCACCATTTTTAACAAATAGGGCATATAATCTCTTTTTTTATGAAGGTTTGTTACAATCCATGCCAAGATTTTACACAGGAGTTGATTGTGGAGCAACAGCGCATGCTTGAAGCACGCATTAAGGAGCTTTCCTGCGAGCTTGAACTTACCCGAGAAAGACTCTTAGCCCAGTTTTACATCGATGCACTCACTTCCCTTCCCAACCTCTACAAACTCCGCTTCGACCTTGAAGAAATGAATGATTTTACCCTCATCGTCGTGGACATCGACAACTTCAAACTCTTAAATGATTTTTACGGATTTATCGTGGGGGATTTCGTGTTGGAATCCTTTGCCACCACCCTCAAAAACGAATTTAAAGACGCCAAAGTCTACCGCATCGCAGGGGATGAGTTTGCGATTTTAAAACCTGAAAAGATGAATTTTTACGCGTTACGAGAGTACTTAGGAGGGTTGATTCAGCGCTTTTCGCACTTGTGTTATCAGTATGCCCAAACGGAGATTTTTGTGGATTGTACCTTTTCTTCGTGCGTGAGCTACGAACAAGATGACATCTTTTCCAAAGTCAACATGGCCCTTAAATACGCCAAAGAAAAGCGGTTGAAATTTTGGATTTACGAAGACGTGATGCAGTTGTCCAAAGAGTACGAGGCCAACCTCAAATACGCCACCAAAATCCGCAAAGCCATCGTCGAATCTTCGGGCATTGTTCCTTATTTTCAACCCATCGTCGATAACATCACAGGGAAAATTGTCAAGTTTGAAACCCTCTCGCGCCTCATCGACAAAGAGGGCATCATCCACTCACCCAACAACTTCATCCCCGTGGCTAAAACCATCAAAGTCTACGACAAAATCACAATGACCATCATCGAAAAAAGCTTTGAAATCTTTACCAAAGACCCTTTTGATTTTAGTGTCAACCTCTCCTTTGAAGACATCATCAACCCGCACATTTCCGAGTTTATCATCACAAAACTCAAAGATTCAACCTTAGGAGAGCGGGTCACGTTTGAGCTCCTTGAATCTGACCAAGTGCATGATTTTGCCGAAGTGGTACGCTTTTTTAATGAAATCAGACGCCACGGCGCCAAGGTTGCCATCGACGATTTTGGCAGTGGATTTTCCAACTTTTCGTACATCATCAAGCTCAACCCCGACTTCATCAAAATCGACGGCAGCCTCATCAAAAACATCGACACCGATAAAAACGCGCAAATGATTGTGGAAACGATTGTGGATTTTTCTAAAAAACTAGGCATCCAAACCGTAGCAGAATTTGTACACTCTAGCACGGTACTCTCCGCGGTAAAAACTCTAGGTATCGACTTTTCTCAGGGCTATTTTATCGACCGTCCTTCGCCCCAAACCTTTGCACAATAACCTTTACATGTAAAGAGTATGCTACGAGCTGGCGTGCTCCACATGTTCTCGCAAGATTAAAATCCACAATTCATACATGTCTTTTTGGTTCGCTTTTGCGATGGCCTTGAAGTTTTCGTCAAGGTCTTTCACGTAAATATGACGAACGCGTAAGCTCTCTTGCAACCGCGCACCGTCCATGTTAAAAAGGGCGCACATCTCCCGCAGGGATTTTTGCTTAAGCTGTTCGATTAAAAACCCCCGATTGTCGTGGTGTTTGATGTCTTGACCTTTTAACATCGCCCTAAATTCATCCCGCATTTTTCGCATCTTGCACGCGTTGAGCCAAGTGTGTACTCCGATGAGCACCAGCAAACCTACTGCAGCCATGTGGTGTAACATCAAATTCCAAGAAGAAACCTCTTCTTGGTGAAATCCAAATCCCGTACCGTACAAAATGAGCAAAATGAGCATTAAGACGCACAAGGTTCCCGCCAACGGCCCAAAGGATGTTTCTCGCATTTTTTCTAGCATGGTGTTGCCTTAAAACGAGGGTGGTGTGATAGCACTCACATAGGTCGCTACTTGGTCGCTTTTGTTTTCTATCTTATGGGGAACAAAAGGGTCAAAACGGATGCAATCCCCCGCGTACAACGTAAACGCGCGCTCACCCAAGGTCACTTCGATGACCCCTTCAAGCACATAATCGCACTCTTCGCCCCCGCGGGTATGGGGCAAGATTTCTTCCGTGATACGACCCGGCTGTAAGCTCACAAGGACAAATTCGATGCTCCCTTGCAGGTTGGGTGTGAGCAGTTGACAGGAGTAGAGGGGGTCAGGGAAGGAGATGGTTTTGCGGGCGTTTTTGCGCACGATGAGGGCCGCTTCGTCGCTAGGTGCCACAGGGCTTTCTTCGTCTGCAAAGAGTTGGGCAAGGGTCACATCAAGCACTTTAGCAATGCGCCGCAAAGTTTCCACCGAGCCTTGGGTTGAGCCATTTTCAAGCTGAGAGAGCATCCCGTAGGAAATGCCCGCTTGCGTCGCCAGGTCTTTGGCGCTCATGTTTTGCGCCAAACGCAAGGTTTTAACCGTTTTTCCGACGCTAAACTCTTCTTCCATCCCACTTTCTCCTTGACATGCCTTTGGTACTTTGCCTTTTAAAAAGGCCAGTGTTGCGAGTATTGTAACGCCTTTGGGCTTTAGCCTCCATGAAAAAAGATTTAATGTAAGTAACATAACCATCAACAAAACTAAATTTATTTTAGTGTGATTAAAATTTTAGCAGTCATCTCCCTCTTTTTTTGCTATACTTTTTTCGTGAATTACAGCAGTAAGGACACCAACGATGCAACACTCTCTTGTCATTATCGGAGGCGGCTACGCGGGAACAACCCTTGTGTTTCAGCTTGCACGCCTTCCCAACCTTCGCATTACGCTCATCGACGCCTCGCCGGTGCACCTTGCCCAAGCCAAACTCCACCGTTACTTGGCAGGTGATTTGCCTTTTGAGGAAGTGGCTTATGATTTGAGCCATTTTTGCACCAAATACGGCGCGACGTTTGTACAAGGGCGCGTCACGGGCGTAGACTCCCTTTCCAAACAAGTCCACACCGAAAACGAAACCCTCTCCTACGACTCTTTGGTGGTTGCCACAGGATGCACCTCGTTTTTCCCCAAACAAATCGAAAACATCCACGCCCACACCATCGACATCAAACTTCCGCACGACTTGCAAGAAGCCAAAAAACGCACCGAAGCGCTTTTTGAGGAGAGTGCACACAATCACACTATCGCCATCATCGGCGGAGGGCTTAGTGGGGCGGAGATTGCCCTAGAGTTGGCCCAAAAGGCCAAAGATTTCCCCCATGTGCGCATCGCGTTGGTGGAACAAAAACCCACCCCACTACCTGGCATGGACACGCACCTCACCCAAGCCGCCCTCAAAGCCTGCGAAACCTTGCGTGTCAAGCGTTACCACGGGGCGTTTGTGACTGCGGCTGGCGACAAAGCGTTGCAGTTGAGTGATGGCAGAGAAGTGCCTTTTTCCCTCGCACTTTTTGTCATCGGAGTAAGCCCAAATGTCCCTGCCTTTACACCGCCCCTTTCTCTTACACCCCAAGGGCTTGTGGATGTGGATGCATACTGTCGCGCAAAGGGGCTTGAAGATGTGTTTGCCCTTGGCGACATCGTGTGTTCTTATGATGCCAATGGAAGCCAAAACCTGCCCACGGCCCAAGTGGCCAAACAACAAGCCAAACATGTTGCCAAAACCCTCAAAGCCCTTTTGGCCAAACGCGCCTTGCCACGCCCACAATCGGTGGTCAATAAAGGGGTTTTAGTAGACCTTGGAGGAAAAAATGCTGCGGGACTTTCCTTTGGGGTACCCCTTTACGGAAAAACCGCCTACCTTGTCAAACGCCTTGTGTGCCGCTTGCACACGCGCATCTTTTAAACAGGAGTTCACATGATCATCGGTCTAGTTAAAGAAATCAAAGTACACGAGTACCGCGTTGGGCTTACGCCTGAAAATGTTGCCACCTACGTTGCTCATGGGCATACGCTCATCGTCGAAAAAGGTGCGGGAGAGGGAGCTGGGTTTGAAGATGGTGCTTACGAAGCCGCAGGTGCGCGCATCGAAGCGGACAAACACGCCCTTTTTGATGCGTCAGACATGATTGTCAAAGTCAAAGAGCCATTGCCTGAAGAGTACGATTACTTTAAAAAAGGCCAAATTCTTTTCACCTACTTGCACCTTGCGGCCGACCCTGCCCAAGCCAAAGCACTCATGGAAAAAGGAGTTTCTGCCGTAGCGTACGAAACCATCACCGACCGCAACGGCCATCTGCCGTGCCTCACGCCCATGAGTGAAATCGCAGGACGTTTGGCCGTACAAGAAGGGGCCAAATACTTGGAAAAACCCTTTGGCGGACGGGGCGTGTTGCTTGGTGGGGTACCGGGTGTCAAGCGGGGCAATGTGCTCATCATCGGTGGCGGTGTGGTCGGTATGAACGCATGCAAAATGGCCGTGGGACTGGGCGCGAACGTAACCGTCATGGACATTGCCGCGCCGCGCCTTGGGTATTATGATGATATTTTTGGCTCCAAAGTCACGACGCTTTACTCCAACCGTAGCAACCTCGTCGAAGCGCTTAAAGAAGCAGATTTGGTCATCGGTGCGGTGTTGTTGCCAGGGGCGAGTGCGCCTAAACTGGTTAAAACTGAAGATTTGAAACACATGAAAAAAGGCGCGGTCATCGTGGACGTGGCCATCGACCAAGGCGGATGTTTTGAATCTTCCAAAGTCACCTACCACGACGCGCCCACGTACACCCAAGAGAGCGTTGTACATTATTGTGTGGGCAATATGCCAGGAGCCGTGTCACTCACCTCAACCCTAGCACTCACCTCTTCGACCCTAAACTACGGCCTCTCCATCGCCGACAAGGGACTAGAAGCCGCACTTAAAGCAGACGCAGGACTCTTAAACGGCCTCAACTGCCACCAAGGCAACTGCACCAACGAAGCCGTCGCTAAAAGCCTTGGGCTAGTCTTTACGCCTGCGATGTTTTAATGCTTTCTATGCCTAATCCTTACATGTAAAGGGTTAGGCCTCTTCAAGCATGGCATCAAGAATGCCAAAAAGCTCTTTGCTTGCGTGTTCAATGTGGGCAAAATGTTTGATTACCACCTCAATATCATCCAAACATCTTCCGCTTTTGACACACTCTAATGCGTCAATTGCGTGTTTATGAACTTGTGCATGGGGCACATCAATGTGATTGAAACTGGGAGTGTGTCCAAACAACTCTTTCCCTTTGACAGCCTTCCATTTTCCAAAACGGCATTGATGATGGTCACTCAACGCAACCTCTTTGTTGTTAAACACCCCATCATATGCATTGATTTTAAAAAGAACATGGTCTAGTTTTGCTAGATTAGAAAAAAGTTTATAAGAAACCTGCTTGGTATCCTCCTTGATGGTGCCGCTGTTGCGGATAAGCATCTCAAGCTTTTCGCAAAAAGTCGAAAGATTGGCAGACGAGGACAATGCTTCCTTCTCAAGGGTCTCACTATCACCATGCATGGAGGAGGCGTTTTGTTTAAGCACATTAATACTCACCGCAACCTCAGAAGTAGCCCGCTGCGTTCGTTCAGCAAGCTTGCGTACTTCATCGGCCACCACCGCAAACCCGCGCCCGTGCTCACCCGCACGCGCTGCTTCTATAGCAGCATTAAGGGCCAAAAGATTGGTTTGATCGGAAATGTCTTTGATGAGATTAATGATTTCAGCAATAGAACTTACGCTTTCGTTGAGGTTTTCCGAAGTTGCTCGCAGACTGTTTGACATAGAAATAATAGCTTCGGTGTTAAAAATTGCATTAACATTATGGCGCACCTCGTCCAAGACCTTTTCAAGCTCATCGTTGAGACTATTGATTTCATCCATAGATGTGATATTGTGCTCTAATCCGTGTTGAATGTGTTGAATGTTTGCAACACAACCATCTGCTAAATTTTTCGTCAGTGCATTTTTAAGCTGATTCTCCAAAACACTTTTTTTGCCTTTTGTAGCATCTTTTTTTAACTCCATATTTTCAATGTTTATAGACTCTTCATTTTTCCTTAGACGCTCCAACTCCTGCTCTAAGTCACGACACCTTCCTTTTAAGAATGCTACTCTTTTTCCGCCAAGCATACCCTCTCCTTGTGCTATATTCTCTTTTTAATGACCAAAACGTGACTAAAACCAAATAATTATCCTATAGGATAAAGATTTTGGGATTGTATAACACTAAAGTTGTATTAAAACTTAACCTATAGGATAGAAACCATGAAAGACAATTTTAGCAATACAACCGACCATGAAATTGCGCTGTTTTACAAAGAAGTATCCAAAAAAGTGAAGCACTTGCGTCATAGCGCCAAAATAACACAACTTGAACTTTCCCTTGAAATAGGCATTAAGTCTGTAGCTTTTTATTCAAATTGTGAAAATAACCGCTATGGAAAGCATTTTAATTTAGAACACATTTATAAAATTGCTAAAAAACTTAATGTTCCGTTGAAAGATTTCTTTGATGGCTTGTTGTTTGAAGAAAAAAAAAGGGAGGGGGTTGCTTAAAATCTTCCAACCCCTACATGTAAAGACTGAGGGCTTAATACTCTTTCGGGCTTAAGAGTTTTTTGTAATACGACCCCGTGGTGTAAAGCGCGGCAACGGGATTGTGGCCTAGTACGCGGTCTTTGACCACAAGGTACGTCGTGGTAGCCTCGGCGTATTTGATAAAGAGCGAATCGTGCCCCACGCACAGCCCCATGATGACATTAAGTTCGGTTTGAGCGGCGTTGAGGTACTGGGCTTGCAAGATGGGATTACACAGGGGTTCAAAGGTTTCAGGACGGATTTTTTGGGCTTCTTGGAGGCCAATCTCGGTTTTGTCCCGCGAGCCTACTTTACAGATAGCCATGATGGGTGTAAATCCATGCACTTCTAAAATCTTCGCAAAAGTCTTGGACTCCCCAGCCAACCCCACGCACGAAGCAATGCCTACCTTTTTCGCCCCAATTCGCCTTGCAAAGGCCAAAATCTCCTCCGCGCGCGTCAGGGTTCCGTAGTATTTGCCTTCGATTTCCGCCGCACTTAGGGCGATGGTGCGGTCGATGCCCTCTTCTTGGTAATGCGCAAGGGATGCTTCTAGCATCGTCTCATCCATGTTGGTTGTGAGGCAAAATTTGGGGTAGTGGCTCTCGTGTTTGTGGCAATTGAGTGTTCCGCACTGGACACAGCTAAGGGCTGGTTCTTCCTTTTCCATTGTTTATCCTTTAAAAAAAATTATGAAAATTATAACGGATTACTGGGACAAAACTTCGACCTCTTCTTGGGATTTTTGGTTTTAACATTTTTCTAAATGACCTTATGCTAGAGTACTCTTTCTTAAAAAAACCCTCCAAAACACTTACTATGGACACATGATGCTACAATACGTCAGTTTTTTTCTTCTCTTTTTTGGCACTCTTGTGGCCAAAGAATACACTTTTGCCGTTTACCCTTCCAATAGCCCTGCAAAAGTTGTCCAAGCCCTTACCCCACTCATGGAATACCTGCACCACCAAACAGGAGAAACTTTTCGCCTTGTCATCACCAAAGATTACGAAGAAATCGCAACACGTATCCGTGAAAACAGTGTTGATTTTGCGTGGCTAAACACGAAAAACTATGTGCTACTCCAAGACCAAATTCCCTCGTTATCTTACCTTGCTACTTACCAAGAACGCTCCAAAAGCGGCAAGATTACGCCCTATTATCACGCCTTTATCATTGCCTTGAAAGAGGCAAATATTCACACCCTTCACGAAGCAAAAGAGCGCCATTTTGCTTTTACCGACAAAGACTCCACCTCAGGCTACGCCTACCCAATGATGCTCTTTCATGAGCAAGACATCAACCCCTATACGTTTTTTTCAAAGGTCTTTTTTCTCAAAAAACACGACAATATCCCTCCTGCGCTCATCAACCGCTCCATCGACCTTGGGGCGGTTTCGGATGGCACATACTACACCGCCAAAGAGGACTATGGCGATATTTTTTCCATCGTTGCCATGTCTAAACCCATTCCTTTAGATGCCATTGTTGCTACCACTAATGTTCCTTTAGACTTTCAAAAACGCGTACAACACGCCCTTGAAAGCGTGAGTGAAGATGCACCCGCCATGTTGGCTTTTCGCGAACATTTAGGATGGGCAAGCGCAGGATTTGCACGTCAAGAAGAGGACTTTTACGCCTCTTTTAAACACGCTTTACAGCACCAAACACCATGAAGCTTTACCATAAGATTCTTATTCTCACTCTGCTGCAACTGGTGGCCATTTTTGCCTTTGGCATCTACCAAATACAGTCCCTCTACCTCGCACAAGAAAAAGCCTTTGAACAAAAAATCGTATTGCAAAACGAAATCGTCTCCCAGCGTTTTGGCGAAACCTTAAAACAGCTTCAAAGTTCTGCAGACATTCTTTCCAACTCCCAAGAAGTAACCACGGGTCTCATCAGCAACGACACAGACATGCTCTACAATTGGAGCCATCTGTTTCTCACCCCCTCTGTCCAAAAAATCCATTTCATAGACCTCACAGGAACGGTCATTAGCCGTGGGGAAGCAGAATTTCGCTTTGGCGACAACCTGAGTACGCGCTCTTATTTTCAACAAGCCCTGCGTGAAGGTACTTTTCTAGGAATCGACACGGTCGATGGGGAAGAGTGCCTTGTTTATGCCAAGAAAATCCGTCAATACGGAGAACGTCCTATTGGCATCATTAGTGTTGCGTTAGCGATTGACGAAGGGGTTTTAGCCTCTCTCGCCAAAGGAACAAGCCTTGATATAGCGTATCATTCTTCCCATCAAGTTATCAGCACATCCAAAAAAACGCCCTTTATACGCACCACCTCTTCCCACAGCATCTTCCAAGGCAACAACACTCAAGAAGCAGTATTTTCCATCGGCCTTACCCGTTACGAAGAATTGGCCGTGTTTCAAAAAACGCGCACCAATCTTTTTCTTAGTATTGCCCTTATCTTTTCCGTGCTACTGGTTGCCCTGCATTTTACGCTACACAAACACATCAAAGAACACGAACAGCTTGTTCAACTGTTGATTGACTTTTACGAAAACCACCTGGACATCAAAACCATGGTCTCACACACACGCCATGTCCTCACCACATGTTCTACTCCCGAAATCAAAAAAACAGCGCGGGCCCTTTTGAACATGGGAGAGAAAATCGCCAACACCCAAGAAGCACTCGAACTCCTAAGTACTACCGATGCCCTAACAGGACTCTTTAACCGCCGAAAAGTAGAAGCGTGCCTTGACCAAAAACTCAAAGAAGGGGCAAGGGAAACTCCTTTTGCACTCATCATGATTGACATTGACCACTTTAAGATGATCAACGACACGTACGGACATGAAGTGGGGGATTATGTGCTTGTAGACGTGGCAAAACTCTTGCAAGCAAGCGTGCGCCAAAGCGATATTCTTGGGCGATGGGGTGGAGAAGAATTTTTGCTCATTTTGCCAAAAACCTCACCTGAAGGGGCATTGCGTTTAGCAGAAGAGTTGCGATTCGCGTTAGAACAGCATGTTTCTTCTGCGTATCCTAACCGCATCAGCGCTAGCTTTGGCGTGGCCCATTACCGCCCCAAAGATACCGCCAACTTGCTCATCAGGCGTGCCGATATTGCGCTCTACCGCGCCAAACACAATGGACGAAACGGAGTAGAATATGAAGCTTAGCACCCTCCTTCTCTTGGCTTGTTTAACCCTTGTTGGCGTTGCAAAAGAGACGCTAGTGTTTGGCACCCACCCTTCAACAGACGCCAAAGAACTTAAAGAACGCTACAGCACGCTCCTTTCTTACTTGGAACAAGCGTTGGATAAAGAAATTGTGTTTTTGGTCTCAAACGATTACGACCATTTGGCAAGGTTGATTAAACAAGGGAGTGTAGACATCGCTGCTATTGCGCCCAAGCTGTTTGCTTCCTTGCGCACAACAACATCTCCTTATCGCTACATGGCGACTTTTAAAATCATCGACAACGAAGGGTACAAGCAGAGCACCTACCGAAGCCTTATCTTAACGCGTGCTTCAAGCACCATCCACACCCTTGAAGACATCAAAGGAAAAACCTTTGGCTTCACAGACCCTAGCTCCACCTCAGGCTACGCCTACCCTCGTTTTGCCATGCAACAAGCAGGAATCAACCCTGAGAAAGATTTGGGCACGGTTTTTATGCTTAAAAAGCACACCAA
>JACUTV010000059.1 GCA_014859645.1 Campylobacterales bacterium | reverse complement strand
ACCTATTTTCCCTACCTGTGGAATGGGCTAAAACACGGAAACTTGATGGTGCAAAAACGGGAAGAGACGACGTATTGTCAGATTGATTTGGAGTTTGAACATTACCGCAATGTGCACATCATGCTTGTGCTTTTTGACACTAGGCATGTAAATATAAGCATCGCCCTTGAAAGCCCTGAACTTAAAGAGCGCATCACCGAGCACGTTCAGGAACTAAGGCTCATGCTGTATGCTGTGGGTCTTACGCCCTCAAACATCGCACTCTTGCCTTATGAAAAACGCGAATCTCTCGAACAAGAAACACTGGAGGGCGACTTTGGCATCAACCTTACCGTCTAAAGAAACCCGCAAAAAAGCCGTTTCACTCAAATACAACCTTGAAAAAAAAGGCGCACCTAAAATCACCGCTAAAGGCCAAGGCGAGGTGGCCAACACCATCATCCGTCTTGCCAAAGAACATAACATTCCCATCCGCGAAGATGCAGACCTCGTGGAGTTACTTTCCAAGGTGGAACTTGATAGAGAAATCCCCCCAGCGCTTTATAAAGCTGTCGCGGAAGTCTTTAGCTTTCTCTACAAAATGACCAACAAAAAACCATAATTATTTAACGTTCTTTTAAGTAAGGTATGATAATATTGACCTTTGAAAACCTAAGTGGACCAATTTGGCACTTGTCTCTTCGACAAGCACACAGAGGAACACGGACGGAAACCACACACAGGAGAAAAAAATGAGAAAATTAACCGCACTTGCGTTCGCAATTATGGTAGGATTAGGGTTGAGTGTGAGTACAGCTTCTGCCGATCCAGCACGTGGCCAAAAACTTTTTCTTAAGTTTATGAAAGCCCCAACAGGCGTTAATGGTGCACAATTTGCCGCACAACACACCATTGCAGAATGGAAAGGTTTGTGCGAGAATGAAGGCGCTGGTTTCATCAAAGAGTACTCCGCAAAATATCCTGACGCAGCCGACTTTTTAGGTGGCGCTCAGTTTAAAAGGTTCCAATCTGATATCTGTGACTTTGTTATCCATTACGCAAACGACAGCGGCAACGTGCCTGCTTGCTAACACTTCCTCTTTGAGGGGCATTTTTAAGCCCCTCATTCTTCTTTTTTTCCCTCTTTTTCTCTTTGCACTTCCCTCGGAAACAACCATCAAAACCCTAGGGCTCACCCCCAAAGAAGTCCAATGGCTTGCTTCTAATCCCATCATTCGCCTTGGGTTTGACCCTGCACGCCCTCCTTATGATTTCGCAGACGAACACGGTCGACATCAGGGCATACTTTCTTCTTATTTTCACCACTTCGAAACCGTGTTTGGCATCACCTTCGTGCCCGTTCGCACACCTTCATGGGAGATGTTGCTTAAGGAGGTCGAACAAGGGAAAATAGACGTACTCTCCAATATCATTCCAACCAAGGAACGCACAAATACCCTTCTCTTTTCCGACCCCTTGTTTGACGTCTCTCTTTCTGTTGCAACCAACCGTGACAAGGTTGTTTTTGAATCGTTACTTGAATTGCACGGGCAACGGGTGGGTATGGTCAAAGGATATGCCACCATCCCTTTGGTACAACATCGTTACCCTACGCTTCACATCACCGAGGTTTCAGACTTAAAAAAGGGGCTTGAACTTCTGCAAAAGGGAGAGCTTGATGCTTTTATTGGGGAGGATTTTGCCCTTCAATACTACCTTAAAGCCTATGAGTTTCGTAGCCTCTACCTCGCACATCCTTTACCTATTCGCTTTTCTAGCCACATCGGAGTGCACCACGACCAACCCATCCTTTTTTCCCTTTTGCAAAAAGCCCTGCGTGCCATCACCCATGAACAAAAACAAGCATTTTGGCTACCTTGGATTAAAAAAGAAAATGCCGGATTTCATGCCACAGGATTTTTGTTCGCCATGTTAGTATTGGCCCTGTTTACACTTGTGTGGGTTTTGGTTTTATTGCGACGCCAACGGGAGAAAATAATCGCTATTCTTCACCGCAAAAAAATGGCACAAAAACACTTGCACATCGCTTCAACCTTCCTAGGAATGGGTACATGGGCATGGTCTGTTAGTAAAAATACGTACGTTGTTAACCCTGCCTATGCGCGCTTGCTTGGGTATGAAAAAAAGGAATTTAATGAAACCTTTGAACATTTCACCAGCCTCATTTCCCCCGAAGACTTACCTCTCATGTTTACCGCCCTCAAACGGCATCTTGATGGCACAGAACCTTACTATAATGTCCACATGCGAATGCGTCATAAAAACGGGGAGTACCTTTGGATTCGCTCATGTGGCAAGGTATTAAAACAAGATGCCAATGGCCATCCCGAACTTCTTGGCGGATGGCATCTTAGGGTTGATGAGGTAAACCACCAAGAAGAGATACTTTCCCAACATATTGACCCTGTTACGACTCTTTTTTCTAGCCAATTTTACAAAGTCTTAGTGCCGCTACACATTCTCCGAGCACGCAGGGAACACAAAGGAGTTGCTCTGTTTTTATTTGAGTTTTCAAACCTCTCTCACGTCCAAGAAACCTACGGTTCACGTCAAACGGATGAGGCACTCAAAGCACTCTCCTTGGTACTTCAAGGGCAGCTCACCCAACCAAGCGGAATGCTCTTTCGCATGAACACTACCACCTTTTGCATGCTTTTTTGGTTTAGCACCTACAAAGAGACCAAAGAGTGGTACTGCAAAACCAAAGAACGTTTACAAAGCATCGAACTTTTTGCAGACAAAACACCCCTTGTCCTTAGCATTCACAGCGGTGAAGCGTTTATGTTTCCAGGGTCTTATCTTGAAGAGGCGGATTTGTACCAAAATGCCTATTCTGATCTCAAAAAACACCAAAGCGAAACGAGAGGTGCTTCTTAACTTGTTTCTTTGTTTTAAGATAGGCTACAATGCTTACATGTAAGACTTTTTTTGGTGACAATTTTGTTATTTTCCTAGACTATACTTTTTCGACGTGTTTTCCAAAGGACAAACATGAGGGTTTTTCTTTTTTTATTGGCACTGCTTATTGTATTTTGGGCAGAACCTATTCGCATGTTCCAAAACCATGAATTCTTAGCATCTACAGCACAAGAAAACACCCTTCTTACCAGCCTCACTCTCGAGGAAAAAGAGTTTTTAGCACACCATCCTACCATTCCCATCGGTATGGACACCCAGTGGGCGCCCTTTGAGTTTCAAGAAAATGGCATCCAGCAAGGGTATTCCATGGACATATTGCGTCGCATCGAACAGTCTCTTGGCATACGGTTTGAACCTGTCACCAAAGACCAATGGAGCGACACATTTGCACTCTTTGAGCAAGGAAAAATCCCTGCACTTTCCATGATAGCCCCGACTAAAGAACGCGAAACCTTTACACTTTTTGGCCCACCAACACTGCAAGCGAACCTTGCTCTTGCTCTTCCCAAGACGACCACTCAAGTTACCTCTTTTGAGCAACTCTTTGGGAAAAAGATTGGGGTAATTGCGTCTTATTGGTACATTCCTTTACTCCAAGAAGAATACCCTCCCATCACCTTAGTCACTTTCCCTTCGGTTCACGCAGCCTTTCAAGGCTTGCTAGAAGGAAAAATTGATGGCTATTTGGACATCCAGCCTGTGTTGCATTATTATCTTAATCGCTACTTTTCCCATGAATTAAAAATCTCCCTCCCCTTGCAATTTCCCTATCAATCTTTGTTTAATTATCACATTGGTGTGCACAAAGACTCTCCTTTATTGCGCTCCATTCTCGACAAAGCTCTTCATGCCCTCTCGCCTCAAACCATCCTTAATTTACAGCAAAAATGGATAGGCGACACCCTCTCTCCCACCCTCTCCAAACAACTGCTCATGGGCCCCAACGTGCAGCATTTTTTATCCGACCTTTACACCCTCAAGCTTGGCATTGATACAAGCTGGCCTCCCTTTGATTTTGTGGATGCCGCTGGTCGCCACAGGGGTATCGTGAAAGAGATTATCGATGTTATATTCCTTGAATCACTAGGCATCACCCCCTTGCCCATCACCACACCCAAGTGGAAACAGCATATTGACGCCATTGAGGCCTACGAGATTGATGTCATCTCAGGTATCGTTAAAAGTGAAGAACGGGCGCAAAAAATGCTTTTTACCAAGCCTTACCTCACCATGCCGCTCATGGTTCTTGGACGGCTTGATGGGAAGAGTATTGATTCATTAAAAGACATAGAAGGGGAGACCGTCGGCATCGTCAATGGATACGTCACGCGTGAGATTCTACACAAGTACCCTTCCATTACCCCGCGTTCTTTCCCTGATTTAAAAAGTGGCCTCATCGCGTTGAGCCGCGGAGAGATAGAGTATTTTTTTGACGGACTCGCCGCCATGAACTACACCATTCGCACCGAAGGCATTACCAACCTGAAGCTTTTGGGGCAAACAGGGGAGAATTATGCGCTAAGTTTTGGGGTGCGCAAAGACTGGCCTGAACTGGTCGAGGCGCTCGATTATGTCATCGAAACCACTCCGCAACAAACGATTAATCACATTCTCAGCCCTTGGATTCGCATGGATGTGCAAAGCACGATTGATTATTCGCTTGCGTGGAAAAGTGTGGTGATTTTCACCTTTATCATCGTCTTTATTGTGTATTGGAATCGCCGTTTGCGCGCTGAAATCCTGCGCCGTGAAAGGGTGGAAGAACAACTCTTTCACGCCCAGCTTAGAGCCGAAAAAGCCAACCAAGCCAAAAGCGAGTTTCTTTCCAACATGAGCCATGAGATTCGCACGCCCATGAATGCTGTCATCGGATTTGCTGAACTTACCGCCAAAATGGACCTTCCACCTAAAGCTCTTCACAACATCCACACCATCCAAAAATCTGCCAAAGCCCTCGTGGGACTCATCAATGACATTTTAGATTTATCAAAAATCGAAGCGGGAAAAGTAGACATTAGGCGCGAAGTGGTCAACATTGCCACCCTCGCCGAAGATTTGCACGCCATTTTCTCTTTGCGTGCCAAACACAAAAACATTTATTTTGAGACCATCATGCACCCAAGCACCCCAAAAGCCTTGATTCTTGATGAATTACGCGTGCGTCAAATCCTCGTTAATCTCATCGGAAATGCGGTCAAATTCACCCATGAGGGCGGCGTAAAAGTCTGTTTTAACGCCACGCCGAACCCTCAAAGGGACAGCACGATTGACTTACATGTAAAGGTTGAAGACACAGGAATTGGCATCCTTGAAGCAGAACAGGAAAAAATCTTTGGTATGTTTGAACAACAAAGCCGACACGACAACCGTGCTTATGAGGGCACAGGGTTAGGGCTAGCTATCTCAAAAAAATTCGCCGAACTCATGGATGGAGTGATTCACGTCACCAGCATGCCTGAGAAAGGCTCCACCTTCACCCTCACACTTGCCCACGTAGAAATAGCCGCTAGCCTTCCCGTGCACGCTGCTTATAACACTAGCCACACTTTGCATTTTGCCCCCGCAAAGGTACTTGTTGTAGATGACGTCACCGAAAACCTCGAATTACTTAGGGATATTTTAGACACTTATAAACTTGGTGTTATCACCACACACTCGGGCGAAGAAGCTATTCACCTTGCCGAAGAAGAACGACCCGACCTCATTCTCATGGACATCAAGATGCCGCAAGTGGATGGATGTGCCGCTTCAAAAGCCATTCGCAACAATGTCCTCACCGCACACATTCCCATCATCGCCGTTTCTGCCTCGGTTTTAGGGGAGAAAGAAGAGGCAAAAAAAGGCTCCTTTGACGGGTTTATTCCCAAACCCATAGACATCGTCGAATTTGAAACCATGCTCACCCGTTTTCTCCCTCATGAACAAGAGCCTTTGCCAGCCCCCTTAAACACTTCTCCTAAAAATGCACTTTTTTCCCTCCCGTCAAATGCATACCCCCCGCTTTTAAAAAAGGCAAAAGAAGCCCTCGATAGCGGAGATTTTGATGTGGTTAAAGAACTTATTTTTCTTCTTGAAGCAGAGCATGGAAACGAAGCTCTTATTCAAAAACTCACGCAAGCTTTGGATCATATTGACATCGATATTCTCGAAATTGAACTCACTGCTTTAATACGATTTTTAGAAGAAGGAACGGGCCATGATATTTGAAGAAAGCACGGTCATGATCGTGGACGATATTGTTGAAAACATCAAAGTCGCTATGGGACATTTGCAAGCCTTACATGTAAAGGTTGTCTACGCCACCAATGGTTTGCAAGCCCTAGAGCGCGCCGAAAAAACACGACCAAATCTTATTCTCATGGATGTTATGATGCCGCAAATGGGAGGCTTTGATACCGCCAAAGCGCTCAAGCAAAATCCCCTGCTTCGTGAAATTCCCATCATCTTCCTCACCGCAAGAGCAGGAGTTGAAGACATTAAACAAGGGTTTGAAGCAGGTGGGGTCGATTACATCACCAAGCCGTTTAATGGCGAAGAATTGCTCATGCGCGTTAAAACGCACCTCGAACTCTCCTTGCACCGTTGCCACCTTGAAACCCAAGTGAGCAAGCGCACCCAAGAAATCGAACTGTTAAAATCTAGCATCATCGAAGCCATGGGCTCTTTAGCAGAATACCGCGATGGCGAGACGGGAGCACACATTAAACGCACCCAACATTACGTTAAAATCATGTGCGAACACCTCGCCCTTTTACCCAAATACGCCGACCAAATCACCCCTAAATACACCCAACTTTTGTTCAACTCCGCGCCGTTGCATGATGTGGGAAAGGTAGGCATCCGCGACCACATCTTGCTAAAGCCAGGCAAGCTCACCCCCGAAGAATTTGAAATCATGAAACAACACGCCGCCTTTGGCGAAGCCATTATTGATAAACTCATCGACATCAACGGGCCGACAGATTTTCTTATCTACGCCAAAGAAATCACGGGAGGCCATCATGAAAAATGGGATGGCAGTGGTTATCCGCGCGGACTTTCAGGCGAAGATATTCCACTCTCCGCCCGTATTATGGCCATTGCAGATGTGTACGACGCCCTTAGTTCCGCGCGGGTTTACAAAAAAGCATTTTCCCATCAAGAAGCGATTGCCACTATGCGCAAAGAAGCAGGAAAGCATTTTGACCCTCTCTTAATCGATGTTTTTTTGCACCTTGAGCAAGAATTTCTCCTAATCGCGACAACCTTGAAAGATTAAAACGCTTTGTAGTCCCATGCTACTACTTTGCAAAAATAATGCCATTTTTCCAAAAAAAAAGACCCTACAAGCCCCTGTAATGGGGTAATTTGGTTATAATAGTGTCAAGTTTTATGCAAAGGACATCTCATGAATCTCTCCACGCGCATCATTGCTATGATTATTGGCTCTTTGGTTATCTTAACCCTTCTCCTTGGTTTAACAACACGTCATTTCATGGTGGAGTCGGTCACTTTTTTTACAGAAAATTATCATGAAAAAATGGTGCAAGCGCGCAAAGATGAACTCAAAAGTGAAATGCGTATCATCCGCACCGTAGTAGAAAAAGTCTACGAAGAAGAGACAGCACGTGGACATAGCGAGTCAGAGGTTAAAGCGGCTATTCTTCACAAAATTCGCGACATCCGCTTTTTTGAAGATAACAGCGGATATGTCTTTATTTACGACCCTGATGGCACCAATGTGATGCTGCCCGTCAACACTTCCCTTGAAGGAAAAAACCTCACTGGCCTTAAAGACAGCAATGGGATGTTTTTCGTAAAAGAGCTCCTTGAAGCAGCAAAACGCGGGGGAGATTTTGTCATTTACAATTTTCCCAAAATCAAAGATGGCGCTCCTTTTCCAAAGCTTGGCTACGCAGTTCCTTTTACTCCCTACGGATGGATGATGGGCACAGGTGTATACATCGACAACATCGATGAAGACGTGGCTATTCTTGAAAAAGAGACCGTAGCGGAAAACAAAAAAGGGTTGGTGCTATTTTCTCTCATCAGCCTTGGCGTTGTGGTTGTCGTTTCCGCGTTGAGCCTTTTTCTCATTCGCGTTAAAATCACTTCTCCCCTTCAAAATCTCATCAAACGCGCTGAAAACCTCTCTAGCGGCGACGGAGATTTGACACGCAAGCTTGATATTGTAGGCAACGATGAAGTGAGCCAAGCGAGTCAGGCCATTAACGCTTTCATCGAAAAAGTGCGCGTGCTTATTAGTGACGCCAAACAACTCTCTAGCGAAAATTCTTCTGTCGCCCATGAACTTTCCACCACCTCTTTGCAATCGGGCAAACGCATCGAAGATTCCGCCGTTCTTGTAAGCAACACCACTAAAAAAGCGACCACCATGCAAGAAGAGATGCGTGGCTCCATCCAAGAAGCCAAAGAAGGCAAAAATGAACTTGAAAAAGCCAGTGCGTTTGTGCAAGAAGCCAGTACTTCCATCCTTGATTTAACCGAACAAATCCAAGAAAGTGCGCACACTGAGATTGAACTGGCTAAAAAAATCGAACAACTCAGCCACGACGCCGAACAAGTCAAACAAGTCCTCACCGTCATCAACGACATCGCCGACCAAACCAATCTTCTCGCCCTTAATGCAGCCATCGAAGCGGCGCGTGCAGGAGAGCACGGACGCGGGTTTGCCGTGGTCGCAGACGAAGTGCGAAAACTGGCTGAGCGTACCCAAAAAAGCCTCATCGAAATCAACGCGACCATCAACGTCATCGTTCAAGCCGTCTCAGATTCAAGCGAACAAATGACCCACAATGCCAAGCGCGTGGAAGAACTCACTCATGTGGCGAGTAACGTAAAAGAAAAAATCACCCACATGGATGGAACCATGCGTCACGCCATCGCCATGTCAGACAAAACAGCCCAAAGTTACATCACCAATGGCGATGAAATTGCACAGATTATCCAAGGGGTTTCTAGTATCAACACCCTTTCTATGGAAAATGCGCGCAGTGTTGAAGAGATCGCTAGTGCGGCTGAACACCTCAACAAAATGACCGAAATGCTCAACAGCAAACTTTCAGAATTTAGAACCTAGCGTGAAAGAAAAACTCATCCTTATTGGGGCCTCAACCGGAGGTCCCGGGCACCTAAAGGCACTCTTAAACACGTTGCCAAGCTCCTTGACCACGCCTATTATCATCGCTCAACACATGAACGCGGTATTTATTCCAAGCTTCGTACAGCAGTTTCGTGCCGAACTAAAAATCCCAGTAGTACGTGCCAACGAACCCTTACATGTAAGCCAAGGCGGGGTGTATATTTGTGAGAAAAACTGCCTTCTTGCTCCTTCACGTCCCCTGAAACTTTGTTTTGAAGAAGCCCCTGAACAAACCCTTTACAATCCAAGTATCGACGATTTATTTCTCTCTGCTGTTCCCTTGTGCGAAAAGGTAGACATCTTGGCCATCTTACTCACAGGTATCGGACATGATGGCGCGAGAGGCATCCAACAACTCCACGCAGCAGGGGCGCGCTGTATTGGCGAAAATGAGGCAAGTGCCGTGGTGTATGGCATGCCAAAACGCGCCAAAGAGCTTGTGCCAGAACTTGACATGTTGCCCCTAGAAGAGATTAAACAGCGCATCGAAAGGTTTATCCATGTTCTTTTTTAGAAAAAAAAGTAAAGAAGCTTCCACTAGCGCTGCGCCGCCTGCTAAAATCGTCTTCGACGACCGCAACCTTGACCCACTTCTTCACTACGTCGAACACTACAGCGGCGTAAACCTTGCACCCAAAAAAGAGGTGCTCAAACAACGGCTTGTTTTATTTTGCGAAAACAACGACATCGTTAGCTTTGATGCACTGTTTGCACGCATTAAAGCCGATGAAGCCATGCGCCAAAGCTTTATCAACCTCATTACGGTCAATGAAACCTATTTTTACCGTGAAACCATTCAGCTTGAAGCGGCGGTGGCATGGCTTAAAGAGCGCGGTGGCAAAGCGCGGGTACTGAGTGCTCCTTGTGCTTCTGGCGAAGAGGTTTATTCTCTTTCTATGCTTGCTAGTGAAGCGGGTTTTGCCCCTTTTAGTGTGAACATTTTAGGCATCGACATCAACTCCGAAGCCATCCAAAAAGCCCAAAAAGGCGTCTTTAGCGAACGTTCCTTGCACCGCCTTGACGAACATTTAAAGGGCACGTATTTCATGAAAATTGCGGGAGAGTATGCTATCGTGCGTTCACGGTTTTTAGGAGTGGATTTTCAAGTATTAAACATTTTTGACGACGCTTTTTTGCGCTTGGAACCTTTTGACATTATCTTTTCACGCAACATGATGATTTATTTTGACGATGTGTTTAAACAAAAAACCATCGAACGCTTCCATAAACTCTTGAAAAATGGCGGCAGACTCTACACGGGCCACGCGGATTTAGTACCTAACACGCCCTTGTTTACCAAGGTCACCCAAGGGCGGTTGAGCTACTACGAAAAAGTTTAGCCTATCAGGCGAATCTCGTCTTCAAGGTTAGGCACCATACACAAAAACACGTAAGGCGTGTCGCCTTTGACGCGGTACCAGTGGGGAATCCCCGCAGGCACATACAACGCGTCACCCGCCTTGGCTTCACACACGTCATTACCAATCCCTACGCTCGCACAGCCCTCTAACACGTACTGTTCATGCTCCACACTGTTGGTATGGTTTGGCATAAAGCCGCCTGGTTCAATCGTAAACTTGCGCATGGCAAAATGAGGCGCCATTTTCGGGGAGATAAGCATCTGCATTCGCGCACCCTCCCCTGCTTGCAATGGGGTCGCTTCGATAGAGCTCACATCAATCACTGGCATACACTTCTCCTTGTCGTAGACTTTTTGCACCACCCGAAAGAGAGACGTTATCTGGGTGATTCAAAAAGTCCATTATGCATTAAAGGCGTTGGATGTTTTGCAATTTTACAAACATCATCGCGGTCATGATGGCATCATTTACCGCGTCGTGTTTGCCAAAAACCGGCAAGCCAAGTTCCCGCATTATTGTATCAAAACGCAGGTCAATTATCCCATCGGGAATGGCTTTGATTTTTTTATCATGGTAGATACCCGAAACTTCAATCTGCGTATTGGGCAGTTTGATGCCAAGCCAGGGCTGAAGGTAGCGGTTCACCATCGCCACGTCAAATTCAAGATAATACCCCACTAATGGCAATGGCCCCACAAATTCCAAAAACTGCACTAACGCGTCTTTGGGCGCCAAAGCACCCACCATGTCGATGTTGCGCAGTTGATGAATCGTGATGCTTTTAACAGCGATGTCCCTGCTGGGTCGAAGCAACAAAGACAAGGTTTCTTGGGCGAGAATCTTGTTCCCTTTTATTTTCACAGCCCCGATGGACAAAATCTCATCTTTTTTGGGGTCTAATCCTGTGGTTTCTGTGTCAAACACCACGAACTCATCCGCAGACGAGGGCGTGTCAAACAAAAAGGAAAACTGTGGGTCGCGCAACTTTTTTTTGTTGCGCTCTTTAAAAAAGCGTGCAAACATCACTGTACCATGTTGATTTTAAAATGGTGCACCAAAAACCGTTTAAATTGGTCTACGATTTTAAAACTGTCTTTAAGGAGTTCGGTTTCGAGTTGATTGAGCTTGTCGGTGCGGATGAAATTGTGCCGCGTTTCGCCCCGTTCGGTTGAGAAAAGTTGTTCTTTTAAACGCATACTCATGAGCGTATCAAACGCCTCAATGAGCGCGTCTCCGAAATGTTCATCAAAGATTTTCTTAGACTTTAATCCGTGAATGCGTCTGATGGTTTCGGTCTCTTCCACATGGTATTCAAGGGCCAGTGAACGCACCCCTTGGACGATGGGGAAAATCCCTCCCTTTTTCACATCCAAACGGTTTTCATCGGCTTTGAGGTTGGAAAAAAAGCTAATGGGCGTCTCAAACAACAACGCCGCTTTTGCAAAGTTGGCCATGAAGATGTCTTTTCCCACCATGCGTTCGTAAATACTCTCTTTGAGTTTTGCCAGCAAGGCTTTATTGCCCGCCACCGCCAACGCATCATAAAAAATAGCCAAATGCATGTAATCATCTCTGCGCGGACTCTCCATATAACGCGCAAGCTCCACCTTAAACGCACCAAAAGACTTACGCCAGTAAGGGTTGGACACCATGACATCGCCTTCGCACGGGGGATATCCAAAATCAAGCAGTGTCTGGGTGTAGCGCTCCATCAGCTCCCTAAACGCAGGCGCATCCGCCTCATGTTCAATAATCAGCGCATTGTCTTGGTCGGTTTTTAGCATCTGCTCTTTACGCCCCTCACTTCCCATCACAATCAAACACGCTTTTTGTTGCAACTCCGCAGGAATCATCATCTCGTACAACTTGCGGTACACTTGCTCGTTTAACTCGCTAATGAGCTGGGAAATGTACTCCACTTTCGTGCCTTTGGCGTGAAGTTTTTTGATGATATGCACAAAATCTTGACTGGCTTTTTTAAGGGCGTCCACATCCTTGGCTTTGCGAATTTGCACAGAAACCAAGTAGGTGTGGTTTGCAAAATAACTGAGCAAGTCCAACTGCTCCAAAATCCCCACAATCACCTCATGCCGTGTCACCACAATACGCTTGATAGAATTCTTCGTCAATTGTAACAAAGCATTAAACAAAAAATCTTCCGCGTCAATGCTAATAATTGGCCGCAACGCAATGGGGCCGATGGGGCCAAACTTGTCATAATCCTCATAAATCACATGTTTTCGAACCGTGCTGTCCGTCACAATCCCGTAGCTTCCCTGCTCCTCATCATCCACGATGATGCACTTGGTATCGAGGCTATCCATCTGGCGCAAGGCTTCCATGATGGAGAGGGTTGGGGAAACAATGCACGCTTTGTGCAAGTACGAATCCGACACGCGCGCCAACATAAACCCCGAGAGTTGTGTGGCATACTCTTTTTGTTTGGCCGATTGCAAGCGGTTGGCCACGTCGGTTAAAAAGTACGCCTTAAACTGTTCGTTGCTTTCTAAAAGCTGATGAAAGGTTTCTTTGGTGATTTCAAAACAGATGAGTTCTTCATGCACCAAAAAGGTATCTTCGGTTTTACTATAAAGCAGCGCGTCCGCATCAAAGGAGTTTTGGTTGTGGTAAATCTTAATCAGTTCGTTGTCGTGGTATTCGCCCACTTCCCCTTTGATGATGATGTACAAAAATTCAGGAAGGGCTTGAGGGGAAATCATCACCGTATCTTTGGGATAATACGCGATGTTCATAGCATTTGTCACGCGGGCAAGTTCCGTGGAGGTAAGTAAGCCAAAAGGATGGATGGATTTTAAAAAAGCTTCTTGGTCTTGAAGGCTCATGGGGACTCCTTACATGTAAAGGATAATTATGGCACATGTTGGGTAAAAAACACCGAAGGTGCACTAGTGCCATTCTTGGAGCAAAAACCCCAAGAATGGCTGAGAAGTTTACTCTTAATGGGCGCTTGCCGCACCTGCACCCCGAGGGATACGGATACTTTCCACAAGCTCTTGGATGTGCGCAGGGGGTGGTGGTGTCATTTGTGCTACCACATACGCCACGATGAAATGCAACACCATCCCGATGGTGCCAATGCCCGTTGGCGCAATGCCCCACAAATAATCCGCCTTATCGCCACCCATGAACACGAAGTACACGATGTACGCAAAGGTAAAGGTAAGGCCCGTCGCCATGCCCGCAATCGCCCCTTCTTTGTTCATGCGTTTGTAAAAGATACCCATGACGATGGTCGGGAAGAACGAAGCCGCTGCCAAACCGAAGGCAAAAGCAACCACTTGTGCTACAAAACCTGGAGGGTGAATCCCCAAATACCCTGCCACGATGATAGCTACT
>JACUTV010000207.1 GCA_014859645.1 Campylobacterales bacterium | reverse complement strand
GCTCGCGCACCTTTGGTGCTTTGGCTCCCCTTATAGAATTTACTTTTAAGATGTCTAATGCCTCTTTTTGAGCTATACTTTCACCCATGAAAACTTCCCTTTGCGGCTGGCTTTTGCTAGCAAGCTTACTCCTTAGCCTCACGGGCAATAGTGCTCTTTATACCCTTGCAGGTGCGTTGGCGTGGAGTGCGGGGCTTGTGTTATTTTTTACCATTCCTCCCCCAAAACGTCGCCTTAGCCTCACTCTTTTTACCCTTGGGACCGCATGTTTCGCTTTTGCCTACACCATGGGCTTTAGGGTTGAACTGTGGCGGGTGTTGAGTGTCAATCAACTCATGCTAAGCTTACTCATCAGCATCAGCTACTTAAGGCTCGTAGCCCTTCCTGCCCCAAGCGAACACCCTCTTCCTAAAGGTCCCAAAAGCTTTGTTTCGACCTTTTTTGGCGTGCATCTTTTTGGCGCTATCATCAACCTCTCCGCTATCTTACTCGCAGGCGACAGACTCTCTCAAAAAGCACCGCTTAGCAAAATGCAAATCGTCACCCTTTCGCGCGCTTTTTCCGCAGATGCCTTGTGGTCACCGTTTTTCATCGCCTTTGCCGCGGCTAGCATTTACGCACCCCAAGCCTCGCTTTTGCACCTGTGGCAAAGCGGCATGATGCTCGTTGGCGTAGGGTTTATGCTCACCTATTGGGAGTTTAGAGGAAAGCCCATGGAAAACTTTGTGGGCTATCCCATCGGTCCTGAAGCCTTGGTTTTGCCTGCGCTCTTGGCAGCGCTTGTGGGGGCGACCCATTGGTTCTTTTCTGAGGCGCGGGTGATTTTACTGGTCTCTTTTTACGCGCTTGGCTTGACGCTGTGGTTTCTTTTTTGGCGCCAAGGCATTGTCCAAGGGCTTAAACACTTCGCCACCCACACCACCACCCAACTCCCTCTTCTAAAAACAGAACTGGCACTTTTTTTGGTGGCAGGGTATTTTGGCTTAAGTATCAGTGCGCTTTTGGAGGGCTTTGCCCTTGCTTTTCCTGTGAGTGTTTTCACCCCAAGTGTAGCGGCGATGATGCTCCTTGGGATGGTACTTGTCTCGCTCGTGGGCGTTCACCCCATCATTTCCATCGCCATTTTGGGCGGCTGGCTTGGGAGTATGGAAGTCGACCACACTTTGCTTGCTATGACCTTTTTGATGTCGTGGTCACTGAGCATTGGCACGAGTCCCGTTTCAGGACTTAACCTCGCCCTCTCAGGCCGCTATGACATTCCTTCTAAAAAACTGTTTTTATGGAACGCGCGCTACGCCCTTAAACTCTATGTGGCGTGCGTTGCCGCGTTACTGCTTTATTAAGCGCACGATTCGCCGATGCTACCTTTACATGTAACGATTTTAAAAGGCAACCCCAACACACCATGGTAACACTTTCAACCCAAGATCTTTTGCACCTTGCCGCCAGTAGTCCTAAAGAGGCCAAAGCACTCGTAAAGGCCTTAGTAAGCGCACCAAGTGCAGAATTAGCGGTGAGTAAATCCACCCCCAACACCATCCAAACCTTACTGCAGTCTTTAGCCACCAACGCCATCGCACCCGCGCAGGTCAAACACACCCTTGAAAATGCTTCGTGGTTTAAAAACGCACCTTCCTTGCCAAACCAACTCCAAACCCTTGTCACGCTCACCCAAAATGACCCTGCGCTCAAACCGCTTTCAACCGCGTTGCAAGGATTTTTAAAAGAGATTGCTACGACCAATGGCACAGAACTCAAACAACAACTCGTGCGTTCTGGCACTGGGCTCGAAGCGGCACTGCGCACGCAAAGTTTGCCCCTAGAAGAAGCGTTACGCCATCCCGTGCGTCAACTCCAAGAGACCTTGCAACAGCTTCCCTTGCCCAAAACCACCCAAACAACCCTAAGCCGTCTTTTTCAAGAAGTGCTCTCGCCACCTGCGCTAAAAACCACCCAAGAAGCGTTAAAAACCGCGGTAGCAGAGGTTGAAAAATACCTGCAAACCCTCTCCAAACGCCCCTTGCTTCCCTTGGCAGAAAAAATTGCAAAGCTTGAAAGCGCCCTTGTGGAGCTAAGGACCATGGGTGCCAAAGAAGCGCTTCACACCCCTTCGCTCACGCGTCAATCCTCGCAACTTCCCTTACCCCAAGAAACCAAGGCCGTGCTTGTTTCCTTATTAAAAGAGCTCAAAGAAAACCCGCTTCCTTTACCCAGAACCACCCAAAATGCACCTGCGGTGCAACACCTTGCCGCCCAAACAAAAACCCAAACCATCGC
>JACUTV010000206.1 GCA_014859645.1 Campylobacterales bacterium | reverse complement strand
CACAAAGACATCGTCCTTGAACTCATCCAAAAGTCTTACATGTACAACGAAAGCTACCTCGACGAGCTGATGCAAAACTACGAAGGTTCGCTTTTTAAAAACCGTGAAGATTTACTACGTCTTGTCTTTGGTGGCTACATCGCCGACGAAGATTTAGGCAAACGTCCCCTTTCTAAACTCACCAAAGACATCTTGGAACAATTTGACATTATCTAACCTCTACATGTAAGCCCCGTAACCGATGGATTTAAAATAATTATAAACTTAAAAAAATGAAACAACACTATCTTTTTTGATTTTTATTTTGTACAATATCAATTTTGTATCAGTTGTTGTATATATTTTAGTTTATATTAAGATAATGGAGGCGAGATGATAAAACTTGGCACCAGAAGAAATGCGAAGCTCATCGAGCGCAAAGTTAAAGCGGGTACCCTTAAAAAGATTTACCGTGGTATCTACCTTGAGCCACGCGACAAGGCGGTGACATACAGCGAAATCATCCTCCAAACCCTTGGTATTCAAGGCATCATCTCGTATGCTTCAGCCCTAGAGTATCCCAAGCACATCCATAACAACACCCTTTATGTGGTGGGTAATGTCAACAAAAAGATTCATTTTAAAGACGATGATTTGGTGATTCATGTGCTCAAAAAAGGCGACACCTTTACCTATTGGCAAGAAATGCTTGTGCCAACGGACACTCCTGGGCTTTTTGTGTTGGAGTTTGACGTAGCGTGTCTTGTGCAGTTTTTTCCCTCAAGTCTTTTTGAAAAACGCAGCAACAAAGACCTCGCCTGCGCACAGATTATCCAAGCTATCTTAAGCCAACACGGTGACATCGCCAAGGCAGAGGTTTATTTTCGCGCCTTGCAACACAAGGCAAAACACTACAACCTCGAAAAGGCTTTTACTGCCTTGGTGGCGTATTTTAAAACATACTACAAAACGCGCCACCTCTCTTTTGATGAAAAACGCCTTGGTATGTTTGAAAAAGTACGAGAATACCTGCTTTCTACACCCCCGCTTATTTTCCCTGCCAAAAAACAAAACACCCTTTTCTTTTTCGAGGCTTATTTCACCAACTACATCGAAGGCACGGAATTTGAAATCGAAGAAGCCGAAAAGATTGTGTTTGACCCAAGGCACCGCTATGAGCGTCACAAAGATGGGAACGACATCGTGGCGACCTATGGCGTTATTCAGAACATCGTTTCGAGCCCCATGTCGTATGACACGTATGAAGATTTTGAACGTTGCTTGAAGCAAACCCACCACACCATGATGGCGCACCGCAAGGATGAGATGTGTGTTGGAGAATTTAAGAAAAAAATAAACCGTTCTGGGGCGTTGCGCTTTGTTTTGCCTGAACAAGTTATACCCACACTCAAAAAAGGATTTGCGCTTTTTATGACACTGGATGAGCCTTTTCATAGGGCATTGTTCATGATGGTGATGCTCTCGGAAATTCACCCTTTTGAGGATGGGAACGGAAGAATCGCAAGACTTTTTATGAACAATGAATTCTCGCGAGGAGGTCGGTTGCACCTCTTGATTCCAACGGTTTTTAGGGACGAATACATCACTGCTCTCAAGGGATTCTCCCATCAAGAAAATGTTTCGGCGATTGTTCGTGCGTTAGCAAAAGCCTATAAAATCACTCAGCAGATTGATTGGGATTTGAGTAGAGAGGCAGTGAGAGAATACATCAAAATCAACTCTGGCTTTGAAAAAGACACACATAGTATGTGGGGAATTCGCCCCTCAAAAAGCGACGCTTCACCCCAAGAAGACGCAGGCAAATTGCCTTTTGATTTACCCTTTTAAGGTACAATCGCCCCATTTTACCAAGGAGTGATGATGGACTACTATTTGTGGATTTTGGTGTTTCATGTGATGTCTTTTATGTCGTGGATGGCGATGCTGTTTTACCTCCCTCGCTTGTTTGTGTACCATGTGGAGCACAGGGAGAAAAAAGAGTTCACGCAGGTGGTAGAGATTCAGGAATTTAAGCTGTACAAATACATCGGTTTGCCTGCGTTGTGGGCGACAGTCTTAAGTGGGCTGGCCATGATAGCCTTAAATCCTTCAGTGATGACCAGTGGCGGGTGGATGCACGCGAAGCTCACAGTGGTGGCGGTTTTATTGGCTTATTCGTTCTCGCTGGAGCACTACCGTAAGCAACTTGCCAAAGGGACGTGCACCAAAAGTGGCAAATTTTTTCGCGCGTACAATGAAATCCCCACCGCACTTTCCATTCTCATCGTTGCGTATGTTATCCTTAAAAGCGTTTCGGTGGTTTTCAC
>JACUTV010000205.1 GCA_014859645.1 Campylobacterales bacterium | reverse complement strand
GCACGAAGTTGGAGCCAATGAAGCCAGCGGTGCCAGTGAGGAGGAGGTGTTTCATATCTCTTTTACCAATTCTAGCAAATATTGACCGTAGCCATTTTTAGCCAACGGCTTGGCGATTTCCAGAATCTTTTCCTTGGTAATCCAGCCATTGTTGTAAGCGATTTCTTCAAGGCAAGCTATTTTATAACCCTGACGGTGCTCGATGGTTTGCACAAACTGGCCAGCCTCGATGAGGCTATCATGAGTACCAGTATCTAACCACGCAAACCCACGCCCAAGAAGCTCTACATGTAAAGCATTTTTTTCAAGGTAAGCTTGATTGACTGAAGTGATTTCAAGCTCACCGCGTTCGCTTGGTTTGACCCTTTTGGCTATCTCTATGACGCTATTATCGTAAAAGTAAAGCCCCGTGACGGCAAAATTTGATTTGGGTTTTTGGGGTTTTTCTTCGATGCTTATAGCTTTACTGTTTACATCAAACTCCACCACACCAAAGCGCTCAGGGTCTTTGACTTGGTAGCCAAAGACGATGGCGCCTTCTTTTAGGCTTGCGGCGCGCTTTAACATAGGAGTAAAACCTTGGCCATAAAAAACGTTATCCCCAAGAATGAGGCAAACATTATCCTGCCCAATAAACTCTTCGCCTAGGATAAATGCTTGGGCGAGGCCATCGGGAGATGGCTGAATTTTATATTCCAGCCTTACGCCCCAATCACTACCATCACCTAAGAGTTCTTGGAATTTACCTATATCTTGAGGGGTGGAGATAATGAGAATTTCCTGAATGCCTGCTAGCATTAACACAGACAGTGGATAATAAATCATTGGTTTATCATAAATAGGCAAAAGCTGTTTACATGTAGAGCGCGTAACAGGGTAGAGGCGCGTACCGCTACCGCCGGCTAGAAGGATGGCTTTCATGCCTTCCCCTCGAAAAATGCGTGAGCTGACGTGGTTATTTTTTCAATCTGCCCACTTGTCAACCCATAGAACATCGGTAGCCTCACCAATCTTTCGCTCTCGCTTGTGGTATATGTATCTCGACCTTCAAATCTTCCAAATTTTTCTCCAGCAACAGAAGAATGCAGTGGCACATAATGAAACACAGCATTGATATCATGCCTCTTCAAGTGCTCCAAAAACTCAGTTCTTGTTTTTAAATCTTTTACTTTTATGTAAAACATATGTGCGTTATTCGTGCACTCTCGCGGGATAGTCGGCAATTCTATAAAACCTTCTTCCATCAAAGGCCTCAAGCCCTGAAAATAGTTTTCCCATGAGCTTAATCTGTCTTCTTGAATAGCGTCTATCTTTTCTAACTGTCCCCACAAATATGCCGCACTTACATCATTCATAAGATAACTGCTGCCCACATCTACCCAGGAGTATTTATCGACCATGCCACGAAAAAATTGCGTCCGGTTGGTTCCCTTTTCTCTAATAATCTCGGCACGCTCCACAAACTGCGCATCATTAATAACCAAAAGCCCACCCTCTCCAGCACTTGTAATATTTTTAGTCTCGTGAAAACTAAAAGCAGCCAAATGCCCAAATGTTCCCAAAGATTTACCTTTGTAACTACTCATAATAGCTTGTGCAGCATCCTCAACCACATAGAGATTGTGTTTTTTTGCCACAGCCATAATACTGTCCATCTCACATGCCACGCCTGCATAATGGACAGGCACAATCACCCTTGTCTTGCTTGTTATAGCAGCCTCAATTAATGTCTCATCGATATTCATCGTATCGGGCCGAATATCAACGAATACTATCTTTGCGCCTCGAAGAACAAAAGCATTGGCAGTTGAAACAAAAGTGTAAGAAGGCATAATTACCTCATCACCTTCTTTAATATCCAATAAAATAGCAGCCATTTCTAAAGCATGGGTGCAAGAAGGAGCTAAAAGTGCTCTTTGGCATCTCAAGTGCTCTTCAAACCACTGCTCACACTTTCGCGTAAAAAAACCGTTTCCGGAAATTTTATCGCTTTGAATAGCTTGCAAAACATACCGCTCTTCATTTCCTATATACGGCGGTTTATTAAATCCTATTTTCATTCAAAGCTCTTCATGTACTCTTTGGCGTGTGGCCCCTCAATAAAAAACAAATCCAAAATACTCACTCCGTGCTCAAACGGCGGGTGTGGTTGGTTATACTCTTTGTACCCACCATAGTCCATCCACTCGACTTTTATTTTTTCAGCTCTTGCCAACTCTTCATCAAAATAATCTTTTGCCGCAGGTCCGCTTAGGTACACTTCCGCACTACATTGCTTACAAATACCAAGCAGTTTCTCAGTTTGTCCCTCC
>JACUTV010000204.1 GCA_014859645.1 Campylobacterales bacterium | reverse complement strand
CTTTATATGTCCGCGTACACACTTTAAGAGTTCTTGTGTTAGCGTTTCATTTTCCTCTAGCGCCCTTGGTTAACAGAAGGTTCACGCACCAAAGGTGCTTTTACATGTAAAGGATAAATGGGGGTTGATTGAGTTTTTCAGGGGTGACTATCTAACACCATACTCTTCTAGTTGGTTAATTATCTCCTCAGCCGTAAGCACAGGGGCAATCAAAAACTCTTCCAAATATAAAAACAAAACATACTCACCGCCAAGACGCGCGTTTACCTGTTCGACAATTTCATTTTTTAGTCTATCCTTCCCTTTTCTGGTCGTAACCTCTTCAATGGTCTTGCTAGCTATTGTTGTGATGGCTATATCCCGCACAATAGGCATAGACATCCTTACTACTTTTGCGTTCTCTTTGCTAGCAACAGAAGCAGTCAAGGAGACTTTTATTTTACGCCTAAAGCCTTCAGACAACAAGTTGACAACTATGCCCCCAAGCGCCACATACTCCTTCTCACTCTGCCGCTTCATCGATTCACTCTCTAGCATTTTTGGGTATTCTTGGCGTGCTATTTCCACAATCTCTTCTTTTGTTTTACCCTCCATTACAAGCTTTGTAAGTCTATCATCTCCAAGTATCTCCCTGACAGATGTGCCGTACAAAGAAACAGCCACCAAAATCAAAATAAACCACTTCATCGCTACATCCTTTCTAGCCTATAAATTACTCGGCCAAGAATCAAAAAACCATCTTTCAACTCAAACTCTGGGTAACTTGGGTTGTCGCTTCTTGCGAGGATTCGTTTAGGCACTCCAAAAAGCCGCTTGACATACACCTCGTTATCCATGCTCACAATATACACCTCCCCATCTTTCACGATTTCTGTATCGCTTATGTCGTTGAGTGGTTACAGGCAGAAACAAGGGTGCTTTCCTTACTTTTCTATACCATGGAGTCTTACATGTAAACTAGCGCTTGCGTGTCAAACATTCCCAGATGTCCCAAAGAGGCTTCTAAACTCCCTAAACTTTAAAAGCCCCTTCACTTTTACGCAAGTGATGGAGTTTTCATCATTTGGGCACAAAAAAACAAGACGCATATCAGACAACTCTCGCATAACCTCCACGTCTGGCCCAAAGACATGTGTCTTTCCGCATGCACACATGAACGTATGCCCATGATAAGCAGAGATGTTCATTCTACACTGCCAGCCCCCAGAAGTTTTCGACAAAAACTCTTCAAAAGAAAGTATTGGAAAATTGGTTTTTTGTGGGCTTGGGATTTCTGCTTCTTCCTGAACATGCGGTTCTTCTGAAACATCCACAACCTCAGTATCCTCATGCTCTTGATTCTTTTTGTAGTAGTTTTGTTTGTTTGCTATGTTGATAATTTTTAAGATTAAATCATAATGCTCAACTATTGCCATAGTTTCATTTATTAACTCATAATCTCTTTTTTCTCCAAAAAGATACATGGCGTGAATCTGTGCCATTGAAAAAAGTTTTGCTGAAGCATCTTTATCGGTGGCAGCTATCTCATCCTGATTGATTGTATAAATGTTAAAGTATCTTTTGAGTTCATGAAAGTGCTCACTGTTGTTATCTAGCACTTCCTTGATAATCTCATCAACATTTTCCGCCTCAGTATTGTCTAAATTTTGACGCTGTGTTAAACCTTTATATATAGCCAAAACAACCATTTTTGCTTTTATGGGGTCGCCGCATTTGGTGATTTTACTCAAAGACTCCACTGTCTCATGAAGTAGTTGTATGGAGGTTTTTTTAATTATCTCATCCAGCTCTTCCTCTGAAACATCCACAACCCCAGCATCCTCATGCACAACCACTTCTTCATCCGAAGCGATTATTTTTAGATACAAAAACGTCGCCATCCACAAAACAACTATGTTTTGAAAAAACTTCATATAAAACACAATAAATCCCGCAGCAAGGTCACCCGCACCATAGGCCGCACCAAAAGACAAAAACGCCACAATAAGCACATTCCTTAAAATATCTTTTGCCTTAAAAGAGAGGAAAGCGCCCGCGAGATAAAGAATGTTAGCGCCAAGGAAAAAAATGGGGTCCATCCCAGCCAGCAGCGCTATCCCCATAGTCAAAGCACAAAACAAAAAGATATAAAGCAGTGTATGAGTAAAGATTTTGCCCATCGCTACATCCTTTCTATACTTAATAAACCACTCACCCAAGCACTGCAGGGTCATCCCGTTTTTATTACATGTAAAGCAATTTTAGCAACAAAAAGAAAGGTGTATCAAAAAAATTTCATTTTGAAATTAATGTCCTTTATTGTAGTAAAAAGTTGATT
>JACUTV010000058.1 GCA_014859645.1 Campylobacterales bacterium | reverse complement strand
GCGTAGTGGACGAAAAAGGCCCTCAAGTGTTCCAAGGCTTCCGCATCTAGCGTGCCTTGGGGTATCTTGTAGGTGCTTAAAAATGCTTTTCCTTCTTGACGCATCAATGTTTCCCATTCTGCTTTTGTGTGTGTTTTAGTGAAGGTGTCTCCACGCACGTCTGTGATGGGTGAAACCACGTACTGGTAAAAAATCTGCCCTTTGTGCGGGTCTCCCGCGAAGCCTAGTTGTGCTAGCAATAAAAAAGCAAATAGTATTCTTTTCATCGTCATCCTTTGGAAATATAGGCGTAGTATATCAAACTTGATTAAACTTGTCAAAATACTTGACATTGATGAAAAAATAGATTATGATTCGAGCAAGTTTTGGAACGAAGTCTCCATAAAATAATGCCCTCGCGAGCCAAAGCACCAAAGGTGCGCAAGCCCTCTGCTGAAGAGAACTCAGCGTTAGCGTAGCTTTTGGAGCTTTGCTTTAAAAGCGTTATTAAAATAAAAACAAAGGTGAAAAAATGAACCGTAGAGACGCATTAAAACTCAGTGTATTGGGCACAGCAGCAGTGGTGACTAACGGCGTTGCTAAAGAAAGTGAAGCACAAAAAACGTCAGTAGCGCCTTTAACGCATCCCCTTGGAAAAAAAGCGCGCGTGGCCATCATCGGTGGTGGATACGCAGGGCTTAGTGTCGCCAAAGCCATCCGCGACCACAACAAGGAGGCCGAGATTGTGATTTTTGAGTCTAAAAATGTCTTTGCCTCGTGCCCTTACAGCAACCTGTGGATTGGGGGCGTAGAGGGCACAAGCTATGAAGAGTTGTTGTTTTCGCCCTTGGAGCCTGCCATCAAATACGGCTACGAAGTGGTCAACGAAAAAGTCATTGCCATCGACCGTAAGGCCAAAACCCTCACAACCCTTGGAAACACGTACGCGTACACTCTGCTAGTCCTTGCCACAGGGATTGAGTACGATTACGCACCTTTTGGGCTTGATAGCGCGCAAGCTAGAGCGTGCCGCACGCTGTTTCCTGCGAGCTACACCGGGGGCGAAGAGCAACTGACCCTAAAGAAAAAAGTGGAAAACTTTACAGAAGGGGTGTTTGTCATCACCGTGCCCAAAGGCGCTTACCGTTGCCCTCCCGCACCCTATGAACGCGCTGCGCTCATTGCTAGCTATTTTCAAGCGAAAGGACGCAAGGCCAAGGTGGTGCTTTTAGATCCAAGAGACAAGCCAACTACGAAATCTAAGGGCTTTTTGGAGGCGTTTGCTCAGTATGAGGGGTATTTAGAATACCTGCCTACGAGCAATATCACGGGCATTGACCTTGCCAAAAAAGTCGTTGCTTATGACGCTTTTGACGTGACAAGCAAGCAGTTTGTGAAACAAACTTTGGCCTTTGATGATGCCAATATCATCCCCGCCAACAAAGCCAGTTCTTTGCTAGTCCAAGCGGGTCTTGAAGTCACCAGTACAGGGTGGGGCAGGGTTGTGGCGCCGGGATTTCAAAGCGTGAGTGACCCTGATGTGTACATCGTGGGTGATGTGCTTGGGGAGTATCCTTTTCCTAAAAGTGCTCAAATGGCAAACTCGTGCGGGTTCATTGCGGGCGAGCAGATTGGGCGGCGTTTGAGTGGGCTTGACCCGCGTGTGGGCGCAGAGCTTCCTGCCAACGTGTGCTACTCCATGGTGAGTCCAACCACGGCCATCGCGGTGACGCACCAAGCATACTTAGAGGAAAAATCGGTTAAAGTGAAGGTTGAACTTTTTGAACGTGCTGACGAAGCCACTGCTGTTGCTACCAAAGATTGGTACAAAGGCATTACGGCAAGTATTTTTTCGTAAGGAATGAAGATGACATGTGGGATTAAAAAACCAAGCAGAGCGTTTCGCGTGAGTATGGGTGCGGTTATCCTCACCGCAGGGGTCTATTTCCAAAGCTATTGGGGACTTTTAGGTCTTGTGCCTGTGGTGTTTGGCCTCATGAATTATTGTCCGCTTTGCACTGTAAAGTCCTACGTGGGGCAGTGGAGGAAGTAGGGCTTGACGCACCAAGTGTCCTTACATGTAAAGGCGCTTGGTGTCAAAACCCAAACTTTAGCTATACTTCCACATCTCTCCCAAAGGTAACTCCATGCACCCTTTTCACCAGTACGACACCGCCACAAAAACAGCCTTTCACACACGCTTTACGCAGGCGGCTTCCGCGTTAGGCGGGGCCAATTTTTTGCTTGGCCTCATTGAAGCCATCCGCGCCACCAAACCCCACGGCCTTTTGCAAACATCTTGCGACATTCGCACCGACCACGCCATCATGAAGTGGAATAAGACTGTGTTTAAAGACAAGGTAGACTTGCTTGAAACCCTCCTTTTTGCTCCCCGCACTTCCCGCGACCTCTTGGAAGGCTTGGATGAAAAAAAGAAAAAAAATGCCCTCAACATGGCCAAAGCCCTCGCTCCTTTGCGCGTGAGTGTGAAGCCAAAAAACACCAAAAAAGGGGTCGGATTTGACGTGTCACCCTTTGAAGGCATTGAGGCTTCGGCGTTGCACCTTGACCCCGTGTTTGAACTGCTCTTTTTTAGAAATGTAGACTTTGCCCGCACCGTGTTAAAGTACACGCCCGCTACGCAGGAGTAAAACCCCGAACACGCTTTTACATGTAAAGGGGGAGGTGAAAATCCCTTTACATGTAAAGAGGTGTTGCATCACAAAACAGTAATCTTTAAATTTATTTAGATAAAATTATTAAGTTCATAACTTACAATTAAAACTCCCTTTTTTGTCTAAATTATTGGGTACACTACGTGGTGTTATTCCGTACAGGGGGTCTTTCCAAAAGCATTATGCGATGGATTTGGCAAGACGCTATGTTAAAAAGGAGTCATCGTGAGTGCTACCCTTCTTCTTATTGGTGCCAATGACGCAACCACCCAAGAGCTTGTTTCTCTTGTGGATGCAACCCTCAAAAGCGCCGTAACCTACCAAGCCGCAACCTTAGAAAATTACAAACGGTACGATGCAACGGCATTTGATTTAGTGGTGTGCTTTGTGAACCGCTACGATGAAATGGTCAAAGAGTACGGCAAAGAGCGTGTGACTGCTGTTGAGTTTGTGCCGCCAACGGATTTTTTTGTGGCAGTGAGCCGCATCCCAGCGGGTGAGGAAGTGGTGATTTTCAACAACAGTGCTTCGGGTGCTAATGTCATGCTCAAATTTTTAAAACAGTACCAACTCACCCATGTGACCTATACTATCGTTCCTTATGATGAGTGGGACAACACGCAAGTGCGGGAAAAACTCTCCTCCGTGCGGTATGTGATTGGGACGGACGGGTACGTGTCGCGCGGGAAGGCGCTGTACACTACGTATGGCAATGCGCTCAAGCAAGATGTGGTCGTCATCCCAAGCCCACCACGCACCGCTACGCCTGCAAGTGTGAGTTCGTTGGCGCAAATTGTCACGAGTATCAACTCTCAAAAAATTCTCCAAGAATCGTGTGCGGTTTCGACAACACTCGCCGACCAAACCAAGGAAATCTCTCACATCACCCAAGAAGCTTTTCGTTCCATCGAAGAAACCGCCAAAACCATCGCGCTCGTGCATGGCAAGCTGACAGGCGAAGTGCGCAACGTCCAAGAGACCAACACCCTTGCTCAAAGCCTCATGAACGCGGTGGAAGAGATAGGTTCTATCACTAGTTCCATTAAACACATTGCCAGTGACACTAATCTTTTGGCGCTCAACGCGGCTATCGAAGCGGCGCGCGCGGGAGAGCATGGGCGTGGGTTTGCGGTAGTAGCCAGTGAAGTGCGCAAACTCTCCGATCAAAGCAACCGCTTGACAGATAACATTCACATTTCCATCAGGCAAGTCCAACAAATGGTCAACGGCATCGTGCCTGCCCTTCAAAAAACGGTTGATGAAATCGTCACTACACAGCAGGAGATTGAAAAGATTAGCATCGCAGCCAAGGGTGAAAGTGAGGCCATGAAGGACATCACGCAAAAGCTCGACGTTATTGCTGAGATTAGCCTTTCGCTTTCAGCCAAACAAACCTCTTCTAAAGAGAAGATGTAACCTTAGGTGGCGATGTCCACTTCAAATAACGCCGCACTTTGGTAGTCGTTGGAAAGGCCCAAAGAGACGTTTTTAAAGGCCGCCAACGGGGCGTCGGCACTACTTTTGTGCACGTAGTCCATCGGGGTTACATGTAAGGAAAGGGCGCCGATGCCTACTTCTTCGAGGCTTAAGAGTTGGTTGGCTGATTCGCTAATATGCCAAAATTTCAGTTGGGAAAAAAGGCTGTCATTGCTATCAATCCACCCGTTGCCATCCTCATCCAAACGCGCTAATTCCTTAAATCCTTCGCCAGATGTTGGCCCAAACAGTTCACTTCCACTATCCACTACGCCATTGCCATTTTTATCAAGTACGAGGTAGCCGCTGTTGGCACCTAAATGCACCAGTTTTCCCTCGTTGCCTTGAAGATTGAAAGCAAAGGTGGTGTGGGCGAGGGGCTGGGAGCCAACAAGGGAGAGAACGAGCGGGTCACGAAAGATTTGCCCATTTTGGATACTAAATGCATCTTTTTCCATGAAATGTTGTTCCCATTTCAGGTTCAATGACACTTCCAGATTCTCTCCGCTACCTAGTTCTATGTTGGCGTGAATTTCAACCACTTGGGCTTGGTGCTCTTCAAGGCTTGTTTGGTAATGCACGATGGGCGAGGAAGATTGCGAGGAAGAAGACTGCGCTCCAGCAAAGGGTGTACTAGCAGACGAAGTCGTGTGGAAGCTGACCCCTTTTGCCCCGCGGAGGGCGCCTTTGCCAAACATTTGCTCCATGAGCAAAAGCAGCATTTTGTAGCGCGGGTCTAGGTTTGCATACTCCTCATCCATCCCAAATGTTTCTGAAAATTCGAGGGATTTGAGGGTAGGGGCTTGGAAGGCTTGAGACGCCTGAGATGCGCTTCCCGTGTCTACGCGAACGCTGGCACTTTCGGTACGTTTAAAGTGATAGGAGGAGGAAGTTTGGTAGTCGCTTTGCGTGACATGCATGGTCGTTCCTTTAGGGTACGCGTTGAACACATGCGTAGTTTTTTTGGAATAGTTAAAAGGTATATCGGCATAAAAAAGGAAACAGCAACGGTGCGCGAGTCTTTTGTACAAGAGCAAAGAACGTCATTTTTGGGTATACTTCACCAAAAAGAGACCCCCATGCCTTCTTTCGCCACCCTTCCTTTGCCCACCCCCTTAGTTGCCACCCTAGAAACCCTTGGGTTTGACGCCATGACCCCCATCCAAGAAGCCGCACTTCCCCTCATCCTAGAGGGTCACGACCTCATCGCCAAAGCCAAAACAGGCAGTGGAAAAACCGCCGCTTTTGGCGTGGGACTTTTAGCGCGCCTTGATGTGCGCAACTTCAAGCCCCAAGCGTTGGTGTTGTGCCCCACAAGGGAACTAGCCGACCAAGTGGCCAAAGAGTTACGCCGCATCGCCCGTTTTGCGCCCAATATGAAGATTTTGACCTTGTGTGGTGGCACGGCGTTTGGGCCGCAGATTGGCTCTTTGGCCCACGGGGCGCATGTGGTAGTGGGCACGCCCGGACGTGTGCTAAAACACTTGCAAAAAAAGACTTTGGTGCTAGAAGCCGCCACGACACTGGTGCTTGACGAAGCAGACAGGATGCTGGACATGGGCTTTTTGGAAGAGGTAGAAGAGGTCATTGCATTTGTGCCACGTGCGCGCCAGACCTTGCTCTTTTCCGCGACCTTTCCTGAGGACATCGTCGCTTTAAGCCAGCGTATTCAGCGCACACCCCAAAGCGTGGAAGTGGAAGCGCAAGATAATCTTGTCATGGAACGCTTTTACGAAACCTCCACGAAACCTGAAGCACTCTTGCGCGTGCTTGCGACCTTTACGCCTGCTAATGCCCTTGTCTTTGTCAACACCAAAGTCGAAGCCAACACGGTGGCAGATTTCTTGTTTGCCCACGGGGTGGACGCCCTTTCTCTGCACGGAGATTTGGAACAGTATCAGCGCAATGACGTGTTGGTGCAATTTGCCAACAACAGTTGTTCGGTCTTGGTGGCCACAGAAGTCGCCGCGCGCGGCCTTGACATCAAAGCCCTTGCTATGGTTATCAACTACGACTTGCCCCACACGCTAGAGTCCTACACCCACCGCATCGGACGCACCGCGCGCGCAGGCGAAGAAGGCTTGGCCGTGACCCTTTACACGCCAAGAGAGTGGGAAAAAATCGCGCAATACGAAGCGCCTTTTCGGCACTTTGAGCGCGAAGATTCCTTACATGTAAGTCGCGGTTTTTCCATGAAACCTCCCTTTCGCACCTTGGTGCTTGAAGGGGGCAAAAAAGATAAATTGCGCCCTGGCGACATCTTAGGCGCACTCACGGGCGAGATGGGACTAGAGGCCAAAGAGATTGGCAAAATCGACATTTACGACAAGCAAAGCTACGTGGCCATTTCCCAAGCGCGGGTGGAAGAGGTCAAAGAAAAACGCTTTAAAGTGAAGAAAAAAATCTTCCCCACGTGGGTGCTCTAGCCTTTACATGTAAAGCTTTTTCTTTACATGTAAGGGTCTATTTAGTCAACTTTTTGGAACTTGTAGTACAGTACAGGAATGATAAACAGCGTCAAAACCGCCGAACTCACGAGCCCCCCGATCATCGGGGCGGCGATGCGTTGCATCACTTCACTTCCCGCTCCTTGCGCCCACATGATGGGCAAAAGCCCCAAGAGGGTCGAAAGCACGGTCATGAGTTTGGGCCGAACCCGCAGTACCGCGCCTTCAAACACCGCTTGGCGCAAGGTTTCTTTGGTGCGCACCACAAGGCTTGCCACCGCTTCGTTGAGGTAGATAATCATCACAATCGCTGTCTCTACTGCAATTCCAAGCAAGGCTAAAAACCCCGCAATGGACGCGATAGAAAGATTGAAGTTAAGGTAATCCATGTAAATAAACCCGCCCACGACCGCAAAGGGTAGGGTTAAAAAGACCAAAACCGCCTGTTTGAGCGAGCGAAGCCCCAAGAAAATCAGCACAAATGTCAGTAAAAGCGCCAAAGGAATGATAAACCCCAACCGTTCCATGGCCCCTTCGAGGTATTCGCTCTCACCCGCCCATTCCATGTAAAATCCCGTAGGAAGGGGCACATTAGCAAGCAACGCCACGGCTTCTTCTTTGTAGGTTTTTGACGAGGTCCCTTCGTTAAGGGTGATGTACACGTAGGTGACTTTTTTGCCCATTTCGGTTTTCATCATCCCAGGACTTAGGGTGTGCGACAAGGTGGCAAAGGTTTCAAGGGGTTGGAACCCATAAGGCGTTTTGATAGCCAGAGACTTGAGGGCTTCAAGGTCGCTTCGGTGTTCTTGTCCTAGTCGCAAGGTGATGGCGTAGCGTTCGATGCCTTCAAAGAAAGTACTGATTCTCTCCCCTCCTGCCGCCGCGGCGATAATCTCCAAAACCGCTTCTTTATCCATGCCATACTGCGCCAAAGGTTCGGGGTTTAGGGCGATGTCGAGGTAATACCCGCTGTTGGTTTTGTCGGCAAAGACACTGCGCGTATCGTGGTGGGTGGCAAGGATTGAGGCGATGGCCTGCGCGCTCTCTTCCAAGGCTTTGTCCTCATCCCCGTAAAGCTTGATGCCCACAGGGGTGCGAATGCCTGTAATGAGCATGTCGATGCGCCCACGAATGGGGAATGTCCATGAGTTAACAAGGCCTGGAAGTTGCAATTTGGCGTTCATTTCCTCCTGGAGCGAGGCGTACGTGACCCCTTCGCGCCACTGGGATTTGGGCTTGAATTGGATGATGGTTTCGATCATCGAAAGGGGTGCGGGGTCGGTTGCCGTTGCGGCGCGTCCGACCTTGGCAAAGGCACTTTCCACTTCAGGAAAGCTTTTGATGATGGCGTTACTTTGCTGGGCGTACGCTTTGGCCGTTTCGATGCTAATGCCGCTAGAAGTGACGGGCATGTACATGAGGGCTTGTTCGTGTAGCGGGGGCATGAATTCCCAACGTTGTTTGGTGAAGGTGTAGTAGCCAAAGATGAGTAGTCCTACAAACACAGCGATGCTGACGAACCAAAACCGCATGGAGAGGTTTAAGAGCACTCCATAAGCGGCGATGAAAAAGCGGTTGAGGGGGTTTTTTTCTTCCGCTTGAATGGTGCCTTTGATGAAATAGACCATCAGTACAGGTACTAGCGTGATGGCTAAAATGGCGCCGATGAGCATGGCAAACGTTTTGGTGTACGCTAGGGGTCTAAACAGCGCGCCCTCTTGCCCGCCCAAGGAAAAGATGGGCAAAAAACTCACCACGATGATAAGCAAAGCAAAAAAGATGGGCCGTCCCACTTGCTTAGAAGAAGCGATGATGGTCGCCACGCGTTGGGCCTCACTTACGTCTTTTTTGCCCCCAAGTTTTTTGTGGACATTTTCAATCATCACCACACACGCATCTACCATCGCTCCAATGGCAATCGCGATACCTCCAAGGCTCATGATGTTAGATTCGATGCCAAACAGTTTCATGAGCAAAAACGTCAGCGCAATGGTCAGCGGTAAAATGATAAGCACCACTAGGGCGCTACGCACATGGAGCAAAAAGAGCATCACCACCGCAAACACCACCACGCTTTCTTCCAAGAGAACGTTTTGCAAGTTGGTGATGGCATTAAGGATAAGGTCGCTTCGGTCATAGGTTGTGATGAGCTCCACATCGTTTACATGTAAGCTTTCAAGACGCTCTTTGACCGCTTGGATGACTTTGTAAGCGTTCTCTTTGTAGCGCACTACCACGATGCCGCCGACCACTTCTCCCTCGCCGTTAAGCTCCGCCAAACCGCTACGGTAAGAGGGCACAAGGTTCACATCGGCGATGTCGCCTAGGGTTAAAGGGACGCCTCTTTGGCTACGCAAGGGGATGGCTTGTAAATCTTCTGCGCTTTTGGCGTAACCTTTGGCTTGGAGCATGTGTTCAAAGCCGTTTTCTAAGATGACGCCACCGCCTACATCGCGGTTGTTTTGAGCAATGGCTGTTTTGATTTGGCCGATGCCTAGGTCGTAGCGCACAAGGTCGTCTTGGCGCAAGGTGATTTCGTAGGTTTTGACAAATCCTCCCACGCTTGCCACTTCGCTCACCCCTTCCACTCCCAAAAGAGCGTAGCGGTACAAGTAATCTTGCAAGGCGCGCAGTTCTTGCAAGGATTTGGTTTTAGACGTGAGCGCGTATTCAAACACCCACCCAATGCCCGTTGCATCAGGTCCTAGGCGGATGGACGCCCCTTGGGGGATGGTTTTGGACACCGAAGCGATGACCTCACTCACGCGGTCTCTTGCCCAGTACAAATCAGTAGCATCGTCAAAAATCACGTACACAAGGGCGTTTTCAAAGGAAGTAAACGCACGCACGGTACTGCTTTTTGCTACAGAGAGGAGCGCACTGGTGAGTTCATACACCACTTGGTCTTCGATGACCTTGGGGGACTGGCCGGGGAATTCAACGCTCACAATCACTTGGGGTGGGGTCAAATCAGGAAGCGCGTCGAGTGCGGTGTGTTTCATGGCCCACACGGAAAGCATCACACCTAAAAGCAAGGTGAGTAACACCATGGCTTTATTGCGCAAGCTTCCTTCGATGATGCGTTCTACCATGGGGCGTTTCCTCCAAAGTTTTGCACATCGCTGTCAAACATAAACAGGGCTTCAGCGACCACCTCTTCTCCTTCTTCAAGGCCACTTAACACTTCAAACGTGCCATCATTGAGCCGTTTTGCTTCAATGGGGCGTGGGTCGTATTCTCCTTCGTAGTCGCCTTTGACAAAGACAAAATGCTGCGCCCCTTTGGTAATCACCGCGCGGCTTGGCAAGGCAAGGTAACTGCGTGCTGGTGTGGTAAAGATGATGCGCGCAAAGGCATTTTCAAACAGTGTCCCTTTGGGGTTTTTTACCACAATCCGCACAGGAACACTTTTGGTTTGAGGGTCAAGTTTGGGGATAACGCGCTCAAGGGTCGCGTTGTAAGGCGTGGGGTCCATGTCGAAAAAAACTTCCACCTTTTGCGTCGCCAATGCAAAGGGAATATCCCGCTCGTACACGTTGGCATGAAGCCACAAGGTGGCGTAGTCGGTGATCTCATACAGCGGGCTACCCCGTGGAACAAACGCCCCTTCGGTAAGGTTTTTTTGGGTGATAATACCCGCATAAGGGGCAAAAACATCGACGGTAGGAAAGGGCGTTTTTCGAGTTTCGAGGCGTGCAATAGTGGCGGCATCTAGTCCAAGTAAGGTGAGTTTTTGAGCGATGCTCTCAACCATAGCAGGGTTGTTGAGGCGCAAAGCGTGGAGGTATTCGGCCTGAGCGGTGGTTACCTCAGGAGAATAGACGCGCGCTAAGAGGTCGCCTTTTTCTACATGTAAGAAGGTTTGGTTTACATGTAAGGCTTCCACGTACGCATCGTACCGCAGGGTCACCGTCTTCACTGACGCTTCGTTGGCGGTGGTGGTGCCGTAAAAGGTTTTGGTCGCCCCTTGGGTGGTGCGCGTCACGGGAACGGTTTGAACCGAAGCGGCAAAGGCGTGGGCAAAGAGTAAGCATAACAAGAGGACGTGTTTCATAAAGAAGCTCCTAAAAGGTAGGCGATGGTGAGCACCGACGCGTTGTAAGCGTACGTGGCTTGGTTGAGTCCAAGCTGCGCTTCAAGGCGTCTGGTCAGGGTTTCATAGAGTCTTAATAAGGATTCGGTTTGTGAAAAAGCGGTGTGTTCGTAGAGTTCATGCAAGGCTTTCGTCTCGTGGATGATGGCCTCCGCCAAGGCGATTTTTTCGCTCTGCAAGGCTTTGGAAAGGAGTGCATCTTCAAGGGCAAAGCGCAGTCGTTCGTGCAAGGCACTAGCGGCATGCTCGCTAGCGGTGTGTTCTAGTGCTGCTTTGCGTGCACGCAAGGTTTCTTTGCCGTACAAGGGCAACGTGATGCCCATCTCCACAAAGGCGTAATCTTCCCGTCCATCACGGCGGTTATAACCAAGCTTTAGCATGAGGTCGGGGGTTTTCATGGCTTCTTCTAAAAAAAGAGTGGTTTTGCGCTGAACGCTTTGAAGGTGTGCTTGTTGCAAGCGCGGGTTTTGAGCCAAAAGCGTGTGTTCGTTTTCGTAAGGGTAGGGCAACACGCCTCCGCGGTGGGTGAGGGTAGGCAAAGGTGCGTTGACAAGGCTTGCAAGTTCGCGCTTTAGGGAAGCACGTTCTTGTTCTAGAGTGCGTTTTTGGAGCAACAGGGTTTTTTGAAAAATCGTCGTAGTGTGCGTTGGTGAGAGGTGCGACGAGGTTGGAGTGTAGGCTAGATGGGCTTCTTGGGACGCGTGAAGTGCGTCTAGGATGCCCTCCACCGCGTTCATGTCTGCCTCAACGCGCCAAAGAGCTTGTTCTAACAGACCGATTTGCTGGCTAAGTTGGAGTTTTTTGTCGTGGATTTCAAGCTGTTTTTGGGTGACATCCGCGCGCGCTAGAGTGCCTTGAAGGGTGCGTTTGGAGCCTGTTGGGATGGTTTGAGTCAGGGCGATAGATTCGTTTTGCATCCCTTGGTCACGGGTGAGCGGCTTGTCTAAAAAGATGTCCATGACGCCCACGGAAAGGGTGGGATTGTCCCAAATCTTGCTTAAACCAACCGCTTCTTCGAGAGCCGCTTCTTCGGCTTTGAGCGTTTTGAGCTCAAAGTTGTGCTCATAGGCCAAGGCGACAAGGGGGCTTTGGGCCAAGGCGTAGCCCGCGAAGGCTACGACGAGAAAGAAAAGGGAGCGCATTAGAGTGTTACGCTAGAGCGCAAGCGCTGTTTTTTGCCATCGGCCGTTTCGATGTAAATGGTGATTTGCCATGTGCCATTCATGGAAAGAAAAATGTTTGCTTCGTAGGCATTGCCCTTAAGTATCGCTTCGGCTTTTTCTTCCATGGCGTGCATGCCGGGCATTTCGGGCATGGAAGCGACGAAGGTCACTTTGGCGTCTGTGATGGTTTTGGAACCCTCAACGATGGTGATGTTCACGAGGTTGTCGCCGCGTGAAAGAGGCTTGGCACTGCTGTAGGTGACGCTTAGCGCCCCTGCGTTTCCTGTGCGCGAAAAGGCATTGGCCCAAAGGCCGCTAGCACCTACCATAAGAACAAGTAAAAGTCCTAAAAACTGTCTCATAAATACTCCTTGAAAAAGATAGGAGCAGTATAGAACCTGTGTGTGCAAGATTTGTGGAGTGGCGAGGCTTTACACAGTGTATAATACGCCCATGAAACTACTACTCCTTGAAGATGACCCGATTTTAAGCGAAATCATCGAAGAATTCTTGGTGGAACATGGCTTACATGTAACGCCGTTTTTCGATGGAAAAGAAGCCATGGAAGCGGTGTTTTCGCAGCCTTATGACATTTTACTTTTAGACATTAACGTGCCTTCTTTGGACGGATTTTCTTTGTTAAAAACCCTCAATGATGCCAACATTAAAATCCCTACTATCTTTATTACGTCACTAAATCAGATTGGCGAAGTGAAAAAAGGCTTTGCCCTTGGGGCGGAGGATTATCTGAAAAAGCCTTTTGATTTGGAAGAGTTGTTAAGCCGCATCGAACGGACGCAAAAGCTTCATGCCATCGGCCACTCCTCGCGGGTAGATCTTGGGGCGTTTCATGTTTATGACCCTGAAAATTTGTGCATCATCGGGCCTGAAGCGGCCCATCCTTTGCGCAACAAAGAGGCGCAATTACTAGAGTATTTGCTCGCCAACCAAGGACGCATTGTGCGGTTTGAAGAGATTATCGAACAGGTGTGGCGTTTTGAAGAAGTGCCCACCTACGCCACGGTGCGCACGTACATCAAAACCTTGCGCAGTTACGGGCTTGAAGGGATGATTGAAAACATCAAAGGGGTGGGGTATCGCTTTAAGTGCCTATGAAAAACGCTCTTTAGTGCGTTTTTTGGTCATTTACCTAGGGTCTATGTATGTGTTCATCGGCGTGCTTGGGTGGATGGCGACCACCTTGCAGGTGCGTAACCTTTACGAAAACCACGCCTTACAAATGCGCTCTTTGGCCGCGTCTATTTCCCACAACATCGTCACGGCACACATGATGGGCGAAGCGGCTTTGCCTGCGTGTTTAGAGGAAGAGGCGCTTGGGCAGTGTTTTGCCCTTGATGAGGGATTTTCCTTGGCATTGTACCGCGACAAAAGCACGCCTTTGGCGGGGAGTTTTACCGAAACGGTGGATTTTTCACGGGAGTTTTATTTTCACGAAGATGCGTTTTATGCCCTCGACCAAAGTGCCAGAGGGCATCTTGGGGTGCGGTATGTGGTGGTTAAAGAAGAGGGTATCGCCCGTTTGCTGGGCGCTGTACAACGGAGCATGGGTTTGTGGGTGGGGCTAAGTTTCGTCTTTGCCACGGGCCTTGGCGTGGTGCTTGCACGGTTGTTTTTAAAGCCTATCAAAGAAGAAATCGCCCATCTTGACCGCTTTATCAAAGACTCGACCCATGAACTCAACACGCCCATCACGGCTATCTTGATGAGCATTCGCTCTCTTGGTGAGGTGGAAGAAAAAAAGCGCAAACGGCTAGAACTCAGCGCAAGGCGCATCGCCACACTGTATGGTAACCTGAGCTACATGCTCTTACATGACAAAACCAACGAAGAAAAAACCACCGTCGATGTGCGCGCACTCGTGGAAGAGCGGTTGGACTATTTTGGGGATTTTATCGCCAGTAAAAAGCTCCACTGCAAGAGTGATTTAGCGCCCGTTTCCTTACATGTAAACCATGAAGGCATGGTAAAACTCATCGACAATCTTCTCTCTAACGCCATCAAATACAACCGCGTGGGCGGGAGTCTCACCCTAACACTTACGCCCAAAGGGCTCACAATCTCCGACACGGGCGTGGGCATCGCACCCAAAGACTTGCCCCACATCCTCAAACGCTACAAACGTGCCAATAGCGACAAAGGCGGGTTTGGCATCGGGCTAGACATCGTCAATACGATTTGCCAGACCAACGGTTTTACCCTGCACATCGCCTCCAAAGAAAACGAAGGCTCGGTGTTTGAGGTAGTGTTTTAAGATGGAAGCT
>JACUTV010000203.1 GCA_014859645.1 Campylobacterales bacterium | reverse complement strand
AGGGCCAGCAGAACCAATGGCTGCAGCTGCATAAAGATTTTGATTTTTTCTAGCCAAATCAGCATCAGGTAAGCTAAGAAGTGTTCCAATATTTGGAAGGCTTGCATTGGTATTTGCATAACCGCCTGCACCAAATGTCCATCCGTCCAAACCAGTGTAGTATGCTATAGCACCGTTGCCAAAGTTGCCATCAAATGAGTTTTCGGTCCATGGTGTAGCGAGTTGCATTTTACCCACTTTTAGCATGTAATCCGCAGCCGCATATTGAAAATAGGCTTGAGAAATGGCTAGGTCTTTTTTACTTTCGCCAGTGCCTCCACCCATTTGCGCGTAGTCACTGTCATCATAGCGCACTGTCAAAACAGTTTTAAGACCGTCAGCAACTGGAATTGTAAAGGTCAACGGACCAGAAAAACGGTGTCTCGACTCTCCGTTTTCAGTTTTGTCAATGCGGTAACGAATCATGCCAGAGAGGTCAACACCTTTGATGGCCTCTTCAAGAGGGGCGGCAGAAGCGAAGGTTGTCATCGCTCCCGCAGCAACGATAGCAGCAAGGCTAAGTTTAGCAAGTTTCATAAAAACTCCTTTAGAAAAAAGTAGTGTTTATTCTAACATAAAAAACGTAAGAGAAAGAAAAAAAATGATTAAAAACTAGGCAAGAAAGGAGGGGGCAAAAGCGGATGAGTCAAAAAGACTCATCCGAGGGAGAAAACTAGAATTTGTATTGTGCTTGAACACGAACACGCTTGTTTTCGCTATTGTCCACATCATAGTCCACATCAGAGTAATAGGTATAAAGAGCAAAGTTTTTAGAATAAGCATAGCCTGCTTCTACATACCATTCGTCACCAAACTTATCGCTATCAGCTTTTGTTTTAGAATAACCAGCACCTACACTGTATTTGTCAAACTTATATGACACTTCACCAAAATAAGTTTTAGCATCAGTAAGGTTATATGTTTGGCTATAAAGCTGTTTACCAGAACGAATCATTTTGTGGTCTGCATTAAGCGCATAGATACCCATGTCTTTGTCGGTTTTGATATAACCCACTTTTGCACCAAAACCTGACATACCGAAACCCGCTTCAGCTGCCCACGTAAGACCATCATCGTCTCCAAACAATTCCAAATCATCAAGTTCATCAGCAAGCTTCATATAATTAGCTTGTGCCTTTAAAGAAAAACCTTCAAATTTTGTAGAAAGTTCTACGAAAGTTGAGTGGTCAAATACATTTTGCATTTTAGCAACCCACACTTGCGCATTTACAGGACCCATTGAGCCGATTGCAGCAGCAGCGTAAAGATTTGAATTTTCGTAGTCATCGCCTAAGCCAGTAAAAAAAGCATTAGCAGCAGCAGCATTAGCAAATGTGCCATTAGTTACTAAGGCGCCTTTTACAGCACTTACTAATTTGCTTGGCAGAGGAACTCCAATGTTTGTGTTAGCAAAGCCACCTGCACCAAAGGTCCAGCCTTCAACACCTGTGTAGTATGCCATTACGCCATTACCATAGTTAGCACCATTTGACAAGAAGTCAACATACGTCCAAGGTGTATTGATAGTCATTTTACCTACGTTAAGTTGCAAGCCAGCATTGGTGTACTGGAAATATGCTTGTCGTACATCAAAATCGTTTTTATTTTCGCCACTTCCGTTGTCAATTTGGGCCTTATCTGTATTATCATAGGTAAGTGTCAAAATAGACTTAAGACCATCTGCAATAGGAGCAGTAAAGGTCATAAATCCGCCAAAGCGATGATTTTCATCACCATCTTTATTCATATCAACACGATATCGGATAGAACCAGTAAGGTCAACACCCTTAATGGCTTCTTCAAGTGGGGCAGCGGATGCAAATGTAGTCATTGCACCAGCAGCAACGATAGCAGCAAGGCTAAGTTTTGCTAATTTCATGTAAACTCCTTAGAAAATTTGTGTTACGGGGAAAATTATACCCCAAAACCTTTGAGTTTCGCTTATGTTTTGCTTAAAAAAACAAAAAACTACAAAATTGTTACCGTTTGTTTACCACGAAGTGAAAAAAGTTGTAAAATGCGCTTGCATGGAGGGATAAAATGAGGTTTATTTTGAGTCTGCTTGGAAAACAAACTGGGCTACTTTTTAAATTTAAGGCCCAAAAAGGGCCTTAAATGCTACTTCACCTCGATAGATTCTTTTAAGGACTCCACGGTTTTTTCACCGATGCCTTTAACATTGGCAAGTTCTTCGATGGTTTTAAACCCACCGTTTGCTTCGCGGTAGGTGATGATGGCTGTGGCTTTTTTCTCGCCAATGCCCTTAAGGGCTGCTAATTCCTCTGCGTTTGCAG
>JACUTV010000057.1 GCA_014859645.1 Campylobacterales bacterium | reverse complement strand
TATATAGATTTCATGAATCTATGTCAGAAGATGATTCTGTTGGTCTTTGGAAAAGCCCATATATTGTACTTTACATTCCAAGCCATTCATATCTTATGTATGAGATAAAAGACAAAAAAATTCTTCCTTGGGTTTGCTATACAGAAAAAGAGTCGCGGAATAATGGCTATATGACCTTATTGCTTCAAAAATTATTTTCCTTATATCCTAAAGAAATAATTTTTATTGACACATGCTCAAATGAATTACTGCATGTATGCAAAAAGCTTGGTATCCGGACTTAGAAAACAAAAAAAGAAAAAAAGTTAATTTTTACCCCCCCTTTTTTTTCTATTTCACCAAAAAGCCCTGTTTCTCCCGCATTGAGGAGTATTTTTATTTTCATTATTGTTGTCTTTGGAGAGATTTCAAGCTGTTGATTGTTATGTGATGTTCTTAGCTTTATTTTTAGCAGAGGGAAGACGTTTTGTCAATACACTATTAAAAATAACCTTTACATGTAAAGCTCTCGGCCTCATCTTCTAAGAATATGGTAAAATCCCCCTTATGAAAATCATCCAACCTACCCATCCCTTAGCTTCGTTAGCGCATGTTGGTCTTGTGGCACGTCCCAATAGCGATTTGCGCTTACATGTAAAGCGTCTGGAAAAGGCGCTACAAGCCCATGGCATCGCCTTACATGTAGAAGAAAAAAGCGCACACATGCTGGGCCTTCCAAACGGCCTTCCTTTGGATGCATTGTGTAAAAAATGCGACATGCTTGTCTCTATTGGGGGCGATGGCACGCTTATTTCGACGTGTCGGCAAAGTTACATGTATGGCATTCCTGTGCTTGGGATTCATGCGGGGCAGTTGGGGTTTTTGACTGATGTGCGTTTGGAAGAGATTGAGGATTTTGTGGAGTCGTTGGTGGCGGGCGATTACCGCATTGACACGCGCATGATGCTTGAAGTCATCCTTAAAAAAGGCGACCACGAAGTGCACAAAGTGGCGTTTAATGACGTAGTTTTTTCCCGCGCTACCATTTCCGCTATGGCCAAAATCGACGCGTTTATCAACGGAGAATTGTTCAACTCTTACCACGGCGATGGCGTCATCGTTTGCACGCCCACGGGTTCTACTGCGTACAACCTCTCCGCGGGCGGGCCTATCGTGTTTCCTTTAACCCAAGCGCTCATCTTGACGCCCATTTGCCCACACTCTTTAACCCAACGCCCCATGGTGTTGCCCGTGGAGTTTCGCATTACGCTCAAAAGTTTAGACGAAACGGTCGTGGTGGTGGATGGCCAAGACACCTACGCCATGAGTGAATTTGAGAGCATAGAGCTTGGCATTGCGCCAAAAAGTGCCTACTTGATGCACAAAAAAGAGCGCAATTATTTTGACGTACTGAAAGATAAACTCCGCTGGGGGGATGAATGATTGAACGGTTGTTGGTCAAAGACCACTTAAGTTTTAAAGAGGCAGATTTAACCTTTGCGCCCGGCCTCATCGCCTTTACAGGTCCTAGTGGTGCGGGAAAATCAGTACTCATGCGCGCATTTTTAGCCTTGTTTGGGTTTCAAGAAAGCGACGCCACTTTGCTAGAAGCAGCGCTTAATGGCCCTTTGGCACTCGAAGAAGTGGGTATCGAAGCGGAAGAGCCCAATGTGCTGCGTTGTGTCAAACAAAAAAGCGTGCGCTACTTTGTCAACGGCCAAATGCTCTCACGCAAAAACATGACCTACGTGTGCAAAGACGCGGTGCGCTACCTTTCGGTGAAAGAGAGCAACGAATTTAGCCCCGAGGCCCTTTTGAGTCTCTTGGATGGAAGCATTAAAACGCCAAAATTTGCCCAAGAAAAAGTGGCGTTTGGAACCCTTTTTGCGGAATACAAAACCGCCAAAGAAGCCCTAAAGCGCGTGGAAGACGAAGAGCGTCGTGTGGAAGAATTGCGTGAATTTGCACGCTTTGAGATTCAAAAAATCGAAGAGGTTAGCCCCAAGCTTGGGGAAGACGACGACTTGATGCGCTTTAAAAAAATGCTCTCCAAAAAGGAAAAACTCGAAGTCGCTTTGTCCAAAGCTGAGGGGATTTTTGAGTTTGAAAGCGCGGTGCATGAAGCCCTAAGCCACAGCGACATTCCGAGCGATTTTTTTGACGCAAGCATGAACGAACTGCGGATGCATTTTGAACAAGCCAGCGAACGGTTGGGGGATTTGGAAGAAGCAGATGTGGAAGCGTTACTAGACCGCATTGAAAAAATCAGCACCCTCAAAAACCGCTACGGAACCATTGAAGAGATTTTGGCGCACCTGCAAAAACGCAAGGAAGAGCTAAGTCGCTACGAAAACATTGCTTTTGAAAAAAAAGCCTTAGAGGAGCGCCACGAAGTCCTTCGAGGTGAAGTCAACGCTAAAGCAGCGTACCTAAGCAGTGAGCGCGCGAAGGCCCTTGGGGCGTTAGAAGCGCGTATCAATGACTTTTTAAAAGCCCTCTATTTGCACGGTGCGCACCTGAGTATGGCGCCGTGTGAAGTAAGCCAAACAGGCGCGGACGCACTGGAAGTGGCCCTTGAAGGCGTTGAGGTGCGCTCCATCAGTTCAGGGGAATTTAACCGTTTGCGCCTTGCCTTTATCGCCACAGCGCAAGAGGTGCTAAACGGCGGAAGCGGCGTGCTCATCCTGGACGAAGTGGACGCAAACTTAAGCGGCAAAGAGTCCATGAGCGTGGCCAATGTCCTCAAATCCCTCTCACGGTCGTACCAGATTTTTGCCATCTCCCACCAACCACAACTCTCTTCCAAAGCCGACCAACATTTTGTGGTGGAGAAAAAAGAGGGACAAAGCATTGTGCGCCTTTTGAGCCCCAAAGAACGCGTAGAAGAAGTAGCGCGCATGGTGAGCGGCGAAGCCATCACGCCCGAGGCACGAGAACTAGCCCTCTCTTTATTAGAATCCTAAACACAAGGAAACGTAAGCTTATGCGAGAAAAGATTTTACTGGTAGAAGACAACAAAGCCCTAGCAAAACTCTTGGCCAAAAAAACGCAAAGTTCATTAGGAATGCAAGTGGATGTGGCCCATTCTATGGAAGAGGCGAAGGTATTTTTAAAGCACGCCAATGACTATTTTATTGCCCTGTTGGATTTAAACTTACCCGATGCTCCTGATGGAGAGATTGTGGATTATGTGTTAGAACTTGGGATGCTTGTCATTGTTTTAACGGGCAACATCGACAAAAAAACCAAAGCCCTTTTTGAAGAAAAACCCATCGTGGATTATGTGTTTAAGGGCAACATGGACGATGTGAACTACATCTTTAGTATGATTGACAGGCTGCGGAAAAACACCCAGCACAAGGTGCTTGTAGTAGACAGTGCCATCGCGTCGCGTAACCGCACCAAGATGCTGCTCCAAAGCCAGCAGTTTAAAGTCCTTGTGGCGGCGCACGGGGAAGAAGCTTTGCGCTATTTTGAAGACCACGATGACATCAGTTTGGTGGTGACTGATTACCACATGCCTGTCATCAACGGCATGGAATTGGTACTGGAACTGCGCAAAACCAACAGCAAACACGAACTTGGCATCATCGCCATTTCTTCTAGCGAGGATGAGAGTATGGCGGCCAAATTTTTAAAACACGGCGCCAATGATTTTATTATCAAGCCCTTTGGCAAAGAAGAGCTTACATGTAGAGTGAACAACACCATCGAAGCCATGGAAAACATCGAAACTATCGCAATGCTTGGCATGACCGACGCACTCACGGGCGCCTTAGAGCGCCGCTATTTTTTACGCCAAATGGAAGCATATATGGGCGAAGCAAAGGAGAAAAAAGAGGCTTACGCTTTTGGGATTGTGGACATCGACCAGCTTAAAGTTATCAACGAAACCCACGGCCACGAGACGGGCGATTGGGTGCTTGCGCATGTGGCGAGTGCGTTGCGTGGGGAAGCAAAAGGGTTAGACCTTGTGGGCAGGTTTGGCGGAGCAGAATTTGGAGTGTTGCTAAAACACGTAAGCAAAGAAGAAGCCTTGCGTTGGTTCGTGAAAATGCGCGCCCATTTGGCCAACCAGCCTTTACATGTAAGGGGAAAAGAGGTGCGCATTACGGTTTCTATGGGCCTTGCTTTTGAGGGAGAAACACAGGTGGAGAGCTTGCTTGAGCATGCTGATGAAGCCTTGTGTGAAGCCAAACACCAAGGGCGTAACCGTGTTGAGATTTACGAGGAGAGAGTATGATTATCGACACCCATTGCCACCTAGACGACGCGCGCTACACCGAGGATTTAGACACGGTGATTGCGCGGGCTTTGGAGGCGGGTGTGAAAGGCATCATGCTTCCGGGGGCGGACATTGAAGATTTGCCAAAAGCTAAGGCCATTGCCCACCGTTATCCTCATGTGTTTTACGCCGCAGGCGTGCATCCTTATCATCATGCGCAGTACGATGAGCAGGTGTTAGAGCACTATTTGGAAGATGAAAAATGCATCGCCGTGGGAGAGTGCGGGTTAGATTATTTTCGCCTCCCTAAAGACGAATTAGCTAAGGTAGAGGAAAAAGCGGCGCAAAAAGAGGTGTTTCGCGCTCACATTGCCTTGGCCACCAAGCACCAAAAACCTCTCATTGTTCATGTGAGAGAATCCAGTGCGGACAGTTTTGAAATGCTCAACACCTTTGCTGCAGGCAAGGTGCCCTCAGGTGTGTTGCACTGCTATAACGCCAGTGAAGTCTTGTTGCCCTTAGCAACAGCCAATTTTTATTTTGGCATTGGCGGGGTGTTGACCTTTAAAAATGAGAAAAAATTGGGTGAAATCGTAACGCGCATTCCTCAAGATAAACTGGTACTTGAAACCGATGCGCCTTATCTTACCCCGCATCCTAAGCGTGGGGAACGCAACGAACCTGCCTACACTGCCTTCGTAGCGAGCCATTTGGCGCGCGTCCTTGCAATGAGCGAAGAAGCGTTAATAGGGTTAACTACTCAAAATGCTAAAGCCCTTTTTAAAGCATTTGAAAAGTTAGATTAAGGTACGATAAATGTTTTAAAAGCACCAAAGGTGCACAAGCTCTCCGCCAAGGAGAACTTAGCGTTAGCGTAGCTTTTAGAGCTTTGCTTTCTCCTCTGATTCAACCCTAAAGGATTCTCATGCTTTGGCGCTTTATGCTAGCCTTTTTTCTCTGCGCAAATACACTCTTTGCCTATTTTGTTACCGAAAACAATTACACGCAACAACAGCGGGTTTTGAAAAGCCTTGACATTGACACCTCTTTTTTAAATGACCCTATTTTGCTCTCCATGCGCGACGACCTCGACTTGTACCGCACGCGCCATTTCTTGAATATTTTGGAGCGTGGCTATCAGTTTGTGCCTATCGTGCGTCAGATGATTGCAGATGCGGGGATTCCTGATGCATTTTTATACTTAGCGATGACCGAGTCTAATTTTTCCGCCCGAGCTTATTCTAGTGCTAGAGCAGTGGGTTTGTGGCAGTTTATGCCTTTTACTGGCAGAAAATTTGGCTTGGCGATTGATGAGTATGTGGATGAGCGCCGTGATCCTATCAAATCCACCGAAGCGGCGATTAAATTTTTGCAATACTTGCACGATGATTTTGGCAAATGGTACCTTGCTGCCATGGCGTACAACTGCGGCGAAGGCCGTGTACGTCGTGCTATCACCGAAGCAGGAACCGACGAGCTTAGTGTCTTGCTTGACCCTAATAAAAAATACGTTCCCAGAGAAACCCGTAACTACATTCGAAAAATCTTAACTATGGCCCATCTTTCTAGCAGCACCGATTTTATCATCGGGCACGATGGGGATTATTTGATGAACCAAGGCAGTAGCTTTACTTTTGCGCCTGTGATGGTGCTTGGAGGTACGACACTAGGCGACATTGCCAAGAGCATCGGCTTGCCTGTAAAAGTAGTGAAAGAGTACAACACCCATCTCAACTATTTTTTTACACCACCCAATGTGAAAGAGTATGTGGTATACATTCCTTACGATAAAAAAGCACTGTTTGTACAAAACTTTAAACCCTCGGACGGCTCAGAAGCCTTTTACGTGCACGTGGTCAAAAAAGGCGATTCACTCTATGAAATGCAGCGACGCTATGGGATTTCTTATAAGATAATCAAAGATTTTAATAACCTTTCTTCCAGCACCTTGCGCATCAATCAAAAGCTCATTATTCCTGTTACTAAGCCCACCACCAAGCACTATGTGGTGCGCCAAGGAGACACTCTAGGGTCTATTTCTCAAAAATTTAACGTAGGTCTCAATGAACTCATGCGCCTGAATAACCTCACTTCAACCGTGATTCACCCAGGAGGCAGGATTGTTGTTCCTTAGAGCCAGTGTCGCCATAGCGCTTGTATTACTCTTGGGCGGCTGTTCTTCCAAGCGGCAAGTAACCCGTATGCCTTCCACAACACCGTTTGTTTCGGGCGGCATCATCGACACGCCGCAAATGCACCGCGCCACCATGCGTTCTTACACCATCAACGGCAAGACGTATCACCCTACGACGGTGAGCCACGGAGACTCTTTTAGTGGGATTGCCAGTTGGTATGGGAAAGATTTTCACGGCAAAAAAACCTCTAATGGCGAGATTTATAACATGTACGCCATGACCGCGGCCCACAAAACCTTGCCCATGAACACCATGGTGCGCGTGACCCACTTGCACAATGGCAAAAGCATCGTGGTACGCATCAACGACCGCGGCCCTTTTGTAGCAAGCCGCATCATCGACCTTTCCTACACGGGCGCCCAACGCATCGACATGATTCAATCAGGCACCGCGCCTGTGCGTTTGGATGTGATTGGGTTTGGTGGATCCACTGGCGGAACAACGCAAGCCAGCCAACAGGTAGAAGGTGGAGAATTTTTAGTGCAAATTGGCGCCTTTAGACGACTTGAAGGAGCCCGCAGTTTTGCGAAAGACCATCAAATGGAAGAGGGCAGATACCCTGCTAGCGTACAAGAAGATGTGTTAGATGGCAGTCCCATTTACCGTGTGTATTTGGGTGGATTTAGAAGTGAAGATGAGGCGCGCGATTTTATTGGCCTTGGGCGTTACCAAGGGTCATTTGTCATAAGGGATTCAAAATGATAACACACGAACGAACAACCAAAGAGACGCAAATTTCACTGCGTTTAGACGTGTACGGCGAAGGAAAAAGTGAGATAAGTACGGGCGTGGGGTTTTTTGACCACATGCTTGAAGCCTTGTGTAAACACGGTTGGATGAACCTTTCCCTTACATGTAAAGGTGACACCCACGTGGATTTTCACCACACGGTAGAAGATGTGGGCATTGTCCTAGGACAAGCGCTTAGAGAAGCACTCTTTCCTGTGGGTGCCATCGAACGTTACGGCAATGCCACAGTGGTTATGGACGAAGCGGCCGTCACTTGCGCGTTAGACGTAAGCAACCGCCCTTTTTTAGTCTGCGAGCTGGATGTGGAAGGAAAGATTGGTGCCTTTGATGGAGAATTGGTAGAAGAGTTTTTCCGCGCCTTGGTCATGAATGCGGGCTTAAGTGTTCACCTTGTGCAAGAGCGGGGAAAAAACCGTCACCACATCACCGAAGCGGCGTTTAAAGCCTTTGCTGTGGCATTGCGAAGAGCGGTGGCGCCCAGTGCGCGTGGGAGTATTCCTAGCACCAAAGGTGTGCTATGATTCGACTCTTGGTGCTGGATGTGGACGGATGTTTGAGTGATGGACGCATCACCTACACAAGCACGGGCGAGGAGATCAAAGCCTTTCATGTAAAAGACGGATTAGCCATGGAAGCGTGGGGACGTTTGGGTGGAAAAATCGCTATCATTACAGGCCGTACGTCCGCTGTGGTAGAGCGACGCGCCAAAGAGCTTGGTGTTTCTCACTTGCATCAAGGCGTGAAGCATAAAGTCACCGTGGTGGAAGAGATTTTAAAAGAAGAAAATCTCACATGGGAAAACGTGGCGGCGTTGGGAGATGATTTGAATGACCGAGGCATGTTGATGCGTGCAGGGTGGTCATTTACGCCCAAGGATGGTGCAAAACAGATTCGCACTCTCGTGCACACCATCCTTACATGCAAGGGTGGGCGCGGCGCGGCGCGGGAAATGATTGAATGCATTTTGGAAAAAGAAGGACGAGAAAAGGAGCTTGAAGCACTTTGGCTCTAAAAACACTGTACGCTTTTTTGGGCACGATGGTTAGCATTGCGCTCTTTTTGATGACCCAAGAACAATACTCTTTTGCCTTTAAGCCCCAAGACCCTACGGTGGCGAACATGGTCATGCACGGGGTGCAAAATTATGAGATTTCAACCCTTGGCGTGGAGAGCATTACTAATGCTAAAACCCTGAAGCGCTTTACTAAGTACGATGAACTGTATGCGGTAGAAACACTGATGCGAGGGGAGTTACATGTAAGCTTGCTGCGCGCAAACGAGGCAACCATTACCGATGCAATGGCTTACTTAAAAGGCGATGTCTATTTTGCTCGAAGCGACGAGGTGAGTTTTGAGAGCGAAGAGGCAATCTACCACCGAGAGGCAAAGATACTTGAAGGAAACCTTCCTTTTTTGGCCATGTACGGCCCGCACCAAAGTAAAGGTAAAAGCTTTGTGTACAATATGAACGATAAAACACTAGAGGCAACCCACGTGGATGCACTTTTAGAAACGGAGAAACAATGAGAATTATAGGGGGATTGATGCTGAGCGTAGGCTTGCTTTTAGCGGAGCAAGTGGAAGTGATAGCGGATAAATTTAACGCCACCGAAGCGGCCCAAAAAGCAGTATTTACAGGTAACGTGAAAGTTACCAAAGGAACAGACGTGCTCACCTCTGATGTGCTGACGATTTTTTTTAACGCCCAAAAAGAGCCTTTGAAATACGAAGCGTCGGGCAACGCAAAAGGGAACATTACCATGAACGCAATCCGCTATTTTGCCAAAGGCAAACTGCTCACTTATGACCCAAATGCCCTGGTGTATACCGTCCAAGGCGATGGGTTTTTACATGAGATTGAAACAGACCGCAAGGTGTACGGAGAGCTCATTACGGTTGACCAAACCACGGGAAGTTACGCGGTGGATAGCAAGCCAAATGAGCCTGTGAAGTTTATCTTTCAGATGAATAAGCAAAAAGAGGAAGCCCAGTGATTCGCATTACCGAAGCCGCCTTTGTCACCTCTGCTCCCTCCATCCGGGAGTGTATGCCAGAAGGATGCATGGAAGTGGTCTTTTTGGGGCGTTCCAATGTGGGAAAAAGCTCTCTCATCAACGCCCTCACCAACCGTAAAAACTTAGCAAAAAAATCCTCGACGCCGGGCAAAACACGGTTGATTAATTTTTTTGAAGTGGTGTTTGACCAAGAAGGCGAAAAATTTCATGCCCGTTTTGTGGACTTGCCAGGTTTTGGGTACGCCAAGGTTTCCAAGGCAGAACAGTACGCGTGGCAAAAAAACCTCACAGAATTTATCGCCATGCGCGCGTCTATTCGTCTGTTTGTGGTGTTGGTGGATGCAAGGCACCCTGATTTGGAGATTGATAAGCAAGTTTCCTTACATGTACAAGAAAGTTTGCGCCCTGACCAGCAAATGCTCACAGTCTTTACCAAAAGCGACAAACTCAAACAAAATGAACTCGCGGCGATTCGCAAATCTTACCCCAACAGTTTGTTTGTTTCTGTGCTTAAACAGCGCGGTATTGCCAAAGCGACGGAGATTATTTTCCACCAGTTGTTCCAAGGGGACGAAGCATGATTACTTACAAAAAAGCAAGCCTAGATGACATCGTTGCTATGCAAGCCTTGGTGAAGCCCGAGGTAGACAAGGGCATCATCTTGTATCGCAGTAGCGATGAGATGGCTACCAATATTCGTTCCTACCTGCTTGCCTTTGAAGAAACGGAGTTGGTGGGGTTTGGGGCACTGCACTTTCACGCACCAACCTTAGCAGAAGTGCGCAGTTTGATTGTTTCTGAGAGGTTGCGTGGCCAAAAGATTGGGGCGAGCATCGTAAAAGGGTTATTGGAAGAAGCGAAGATGTATGGGGTCAAGCAAGTGTTTACCCTGACCTATCAAAAAGTTTTTTTCGAGCGTTTGGATTTTCGTGAAATCCCCAAAGAAGACCTTCCTGCCCACAAAATCTGGGCCGATTGTATTAAATGCAAGTATTTTCCAGTATGCGAAGAAATCGCGCTGATTTACTCTCTTTAAAAAACGGAGCTTTGGTCGGCGCACTGGTTTTATACCAAATCGCCACTTCCTTATACCCGCTCTTAAGCCCGTTGATTGGATTTTTCTTTTGTTATGCTTTGTTGCTCAAAGAGGAAGAAGAAAAAACCATGAAAGAGTACTTTTGGGAGCGCAATGCAATCTTTGGGTACTTGATTTTTACAGAACTTAGCAAAGGGTTTTACCTTTTTTCTACCCTCATTTTCTTTTTTCTTTTTTACACCCTTGTGGTGGACTGGATGAAAAGTGCCTTTAAATGCCGCCCTTGTATCTTGGTAGCCTTTGTGGCTTCGGGGTATTTGGGGGTGTTGGCCACCAACAACTTGTTTGCCTATATTTTAAATGAAGCCTTTTTTATGTTGGGGTGGGAGTATCTTATTTACATTATTTTTGATGCTTTTGTAGCCATTATTGTTTTCCGAGATCGCCTATGATGCGGATGCGGATTGTTTTTAGCGCCATTATTTTGGTGTGGATTATTTTACTGGTACGCATTTACTACATCAGCATCAAATCCAACACGTACTACGAAGAAATCGCCAATCAAAACGCGATCAAAGTAGAACGCCTTGCCCCCTTGCGCGGGTCTATCATCGACGTGCAAGGACGGCCTATGGCGGTGAACCGTTTGGGGTTTTCCATAGGGATTACTCCTCACTTAAGTGCGCGGGCCAAACAAGCGGTGTTGGATGAGGAAATCACCTTTTTAAGTACCTTGCTAAAACAAGACCCAGATGAACTAAAAAAACGGTATTTGCGTAAAGATTCTCCCTACTTTCAAGGGTTTGTAACCGTTGTTGATTTTATCTCCCATGACGCGCTGATTGAGCATTTTTCACGGATTAGTTTGCGGGATAACCTGCAAATCGTTCCTAGTTCCAAGCGCCATTATCCTTATGGAAAACTCGCTTCTCATGTTATCGGATATGTGGGGCGCGCCAATTTGGATGATTACAACGAAGACCCTATTTCGCGCTTGACTAACCACGTGGGGCGCACGGGCATTGAAAATTACTACAACGCAGTGTTGCAGGGAAAAGAAGGAGAACGGCGCACCAAGGTGACCGCGTTTAACCAAGAAATCGAAGAGATTTCTAAAAACTTGCCCAGCAGTACAGATCTTGAGCTTACCATCGACCTTGAACTTCAACAGTACATCTCTGAAATTTTTGGAGAAGATGCGGGGGCAGTGGTGGTGATGGACACAAGGGATGGCAAACTCCTTGCCGCAGGAAGTTACCCCGAATACGACCTCAATCAATTCGTGACAGGTATTTCCCATGAAGCATGGGAAGAGCTCATGGGAAACTTGGACAATCCTTTTACCAATAAGCTCGTCAACGGCCTTTACCCGCCAGGTTCGGTCGTAAAAATGGGAGTAGGATTGGCGCTTTTAGGGACGCAAAAAATTACTCGCCAGACCTCTTATTATTGCACGGGTTCCTTTGAGCTTGGGGGGAGAAATTTTAGATGTTGGAAGCAACAAGGCCACGGACAGACGGAATTAAATAAGGCCATTCGCGAAAGTTGTGATGATTATTTTTACAAAGCCAGTCTCAAAGTAGGCATCGATGCCCTCACTCCCGTACTAGAACGCCTTGGATTTGGGGATCGCACGGGCGTGGATTTGCCCAATGAGTTCATCGGAACAGTGCCTGGGCGCCACTGGAAAATGCAACGCTACCAAAAACCGTGGTACCAAGGGGAAACGCTCATTAGCTCTATTGGGCAAGGGTATTTTTTGTCCACACCGTTGCAAGTTGCATTGCACACAGGGATTTTGGCCACAGGGAAAAAGGTGACTCCCCATTTTGTCAAGCGCATTAATGGCGAGGATGTGGAATACCCTGTGGATGAAAGCGTCCTCACGGAAATCGAAAAAGCTGAACTCCCTCACATCCAGCGGGCGATGTACGAAGTAGCCAACCATCCCAACGGAACGGCATATTATCGGTTGCTTAATTCCAAGGTAAAAGTAGCGGCTAAAACAGGAACGGCGCAGGTGGTGGGCATCGGACAAGACGTTAAAAAGCGTATCAAAGAAGAAGAGATGGAATACTTCCACCGTTCTCATGCGTGGTTGACTTCCTATGGTCCCTATAAAGATCCACGTTATGTGGTAACCGTACTTATGGAGCACGGCGGCCACGGCGGACAAGCTGCGGGGCCTATTGTCACTAAAATCTACAACAAACTTCATGAACTAGGTTATATCAAAGACGAATAACCCTTACATGTAAGGGTTAATTGGGTTCAAAATAAGCAAGCTCTCTTAGCAATGCGCGCACCTCTTCTTCGTCAAAAAAGAGATTGTGGCGTAGTTCTTTGGCAAAACGCTTTAGAATCTTTGCTTTTTCTTCTTTGAGTTTTTCCCTCTCCTCTTTATAGGGAGAAAGCTTTTGGTCAAGGAACAGTACGTAAGAAGCTTTGATTTGCGCCTGCTTTTCTGCTTTGCTTTTTGGGCGCAAAGTGGGCTTAAGTAAAAGCCACGAAAAGCCGACTAACACGCCTATTACCGTCATGATACCGATGATTTCCATGCTTAACCTTAATGCTGTTTTAAAACAAGTCAGAAGTAAAATAATTAGAAAAATCAATTAAGAAAAACAAAAGCACAATGCAAGCTTTCGCTGTTATAATCCTCTGACAGTTTCGGTATTGTACTAAAAGCTAGGCACTTTTGGTACAAAATTAGGCAAATGAAGGAGAAACTATGGGGCAATGGGTGCGCTTTAGCGAATTTGATGCGACCAACGAACGGCGTGTGGCAAAAGTCAAGGACTTTTTGGACAAAAACGAGTTGGCGCTGAGTGACGATGTGGAATTATTTGTCACCGCCAGTGAAGAGGGCGAGATGGTGGCGTGCGGGGGCATTAGTGGCAAAATCCTCAAATGTGTCGCGGTGACACCAAGGCTCCGCGGGCAACGGTTTGTACTAAAGGTTATCGACGAATTGTTGGCGGCGGCGAAAAAACGCGGGCAAGAAGAGCTGTTTTTGTTTAGTGCGCCTAAGAACAAAGAGTATTTTGAATCCCACGGATTTAAGCTTATCGAATCAAGCGGGAATGAAGTACTTTTGATGGAAAACAGCGACAACTTGACGCACTACAAGGCGAGTTTGCGCCAAAAACGCGTTGAGGGAAACGTGATAGGCAGTGCCGTGCTGTGCGACTCTCCGTTGCAAGAAAAAGAGATGGCGCTCATCCGCCAAGCGTCCAAGCAGTGCGATTGGTTGCATATTTTCATTGTGTGTGAGGATGGCTCCCACTCGAGTGAACGCACAGAAGTTTTAACACAAAATTTGGCAGGATTTTCCAACATTACGGTGCATGAAAATTCTGAATACCTGATTTCAAAAGCGACGTTTCCGACCTATTTCATTAAAGACCAAGACCATATTAGCGCCTTGCACGCGGAGTTGGATGTGAAGATTTTCAAGCGTCACATTGCTCCAACTCTTGGCATTACCCATCGATTTATTGGGTGTGAGAGCGATGTGAACGAAGCGTACAATACCTTGATGAAAAGGATTTTGCCTCAGTCATGGGAGGATGCGCCCTCTGTTGAAGTGGTGCAGTTAGGTTAAAAAAAGCGTCCAAAACTGTTACTAAGCATGAGGACGAGAATAGCTAGGAGTCCTAACCCTGCGGAAGGGTTGTAGAGGCGGTTGGCGGTAAGGAATACAAGCATCACGCTTGCCGCCCCCGCACATGCGATGTCAAAGCCATTGGCGGCAAAGTCTACCGGAAGGGGATTAAAGAGCGCAGCCGCGCCCAAAACAACGGTAAAATTAGCAACATTGGAACCGATGATGTTGCCGATAATCATATCTCCATTTCCTTTTCTTGCCGCTACTACGCTCACAGCAAGTTCTGGCAAACTTGTCCCAAGGGCGATGAGTAAAAGGGCGATGAGCCATTCGCTCACTCCAAGCCCCCGCGCAATCAACGCACCACTTTCGATGGTAAAATGCGCCCCGCCAAG
>JACUTV010000056.1 GCA_014859645.1 Campylobacterales bacterium | reverse complement strand
TGAGCTCTTGCATTTGGGGCGCGTGGAGGATGAGCAGTTCTATTTCCAGTTCAGATAAAGAAGCGGCGATGGCTTCTAGAGGTTCAAGGGAGAAGACACTATCGGTTTCGTTTTCAAGCGTAATCACAGGGTTTCCTTAAAAAAGAGTCAATTGGGTTGCGTTGGGTTGGTGGGAAAGGGTTGTTTCTATCTCTTCTTTGTCGCCTAAAATCAACCCGTAGCGAAAGGTGTGCGGGTCAAGGGAAAGCAATGCCTCCACGTTTGCGTAAGTTTGCGTAGTCTTTACATGTAAGGCTTCCCCAGAGGGCTTACATGTAAAGAGCGAAAGGGTGGGGAAATGGGTTTGGATGTAAGCAATCTCTTGTTCAAACAACGCTGGGTCAGATTCGATAATCAACGCTTGGCGGGTGGTGCCAAAAGGATGGATGCGCAACCGTTTGTCCACAAAAAGCGGTTCAAAGTGAGGGATGGATTTGAGGTGCCATGGGGTGTATTCAACCTCTAGCGTGTCCAAAAACTCCACCACTTGCGCAAAAGAGCTAATGAAAATGGACGACAAAGGTAGGTGGCCGTAGTAACGCTCTTTGTGGGTAAAGGTACTTTGAAACAAGGTACTTCGCTCTAATACTTGGGGCGCGTGAAGCGCAGGAGGAAGGGTTGTGAACTGGGGTGCAATTTTTCCAAGCAAGGCGCGGTTGGTGGAGAAAAAACACAAGGGCGCGGAAGCTTGCATCAGCGTGTAAAAAGAGTGGGCGAGGGAATCGGTTAAAAAACACAAAGACTTTGGCAAGGAAAGGGCGCGCATGAGGGCGTATTCAAGAGGCGAGAGATGCACGAGGCGATGATGACAGCTTGCAACCTCAAAGCGCATAAGGCGGATGAGTGCCATCTCAATGCTCTCAACCCGTATCCACGCAATCTCAGGGTCGCTAATAGGCACCTCTTTGTCGGTAAAGATGGCATACGCCCCTTTTTTTACGGCTTCTTCGATGGACGAAACTAGCCTGTCTTTTGCAAAATAAGCAAAGCCCCGTTGTACAGAAGAAGGCTCAAGGGCAAACCCATCAGCCGCACTCACCGAGGGGCTTGTGAGCAATACCCCTTCGGTGAGCCGAAGTAAATTATCAAGTCTCATCCCACCGAAGCGCCGTTTTCCCTAGGATTTTCAGGACGCATGAGGCATAACCCCGTGCCATCTTTCGCCGCTAGCAACATGCCGTAACTCTCAAGGCCCATGATTTTAGCGGGTTTAAGATTGGCGACGATGCACACTTGCGTTCCCACAAGGCTTTGGGCACTGTAGTGTTCTTTGATGCCTGCGATGATTTGGCGGGTTTCGCCTTCGCCCACATCTACGTGAAGTTTTAAAAGTTTGGCACTTTTGGGTACCTCTTCGGCTGCGACGATAGTGGCGATTTTAAGTTGGCTTTTGAAAAACTCTTTCACATCCACCAAGCCTTCTGTCTCTTTGGGCGCGGTGGCTTTGGGTGTCTCTTTAGGGGGAGGTGTGGGCTCAGGTGAATCCATACGCTCTTCTTCGATGCGCGGAAACAACGGGGGAATTTTTTCGATAGTAAAAGGTGCGAGAAGCGCTTCTTGGGTGATGAGCGCGTCGTAGCCTTCGTTGTCGAGGGAAAAATGCATCCCTTGGGCGATTTTTTCGCAAGTTTTTGGCATGATGGGGGAGAGTAATACAGCCACTTTGGCCAATAAGTTAGCCACTAAGGCTACAAGGGCAAGGGCTTCATCGTTCTTACCTTCTTTGATTTTTGCCCACGGTTCATGCACAGTGATGGATTGATTGGCAAGAGTGAGGACTTTCCAGAGTTCTTCTAAGTAGCGGTTGGTTTGCACTTCTTGGATGTAGTTTTCCACAGGACGCAAGATGACGTGCGCTTCTTCGAGTTCTTTGGCGTAGAATTTTTTAACATTACTAGAGTCGATGACGTGGTTGCTGTATTTGCCACTCATGCCGATGATGCGGTTTAAGAGGTTGCCAAATTCATTGCCAAGGTCGGAGTTGATACGGTCGATGAGGGCTTTTTGGCTAAAGTCTCCATCTTGTCCAAAAGGGACTTCGCGGAGCAAGAAAAAGCGGAAATTTTCTAGCCCGTACGCATCAGCGACTTCTTTAGGGTTGACCACATTGCCTTTGGATTTACTCATCTTTTCACCGTTGCGCGTCCACCAGCCGTGTGCCGCGACGTGTTTAGGAAGAGGCAAACCAAGGCTCATCAAAAACGCAGGCCAGTAGATGGCGTGAAAGCGTAAAATGTCTTTGCCTACAAGTTGCACTGATGCGGGCCAGTAGTCCATGTTGGCCTCGTCTTTGCCGTATCCTAGGGCGGTGATGTAGTTTAAAAGGGCGTCAAGCCACACGTACATCACGTGGCGTGGGTCGTTCATGGACTCAGGAAGTTTCACCCCCCAATCAAAGCTCGTGCGGGTAATGGAAAGGTCTTTGAGACCTTGCTTGACAAAGCTAATCACTTCGTTTTTTTTGCCCTTTGGTACGACGCATTTTTCCTCTTTTTGGTACCATTCTAAGAGTTTGTCTTGGTAGTTAGAAAGGCGAAAAAAGTAGCTTTCTTCCTTGACAAGGCTAGTAGGTTTTCCGCAATCTGGGCATCCCCCATCATCTAAAAGTTGGGTTTCGGTAAAAAAGGTTTCACAACTGACGCAGTAAAAGCCTTCGTACTCACCCTTGTAAATGTCGCCTTTAGCCAACATGACTTCAAAGGCTTTTTGCACGCCCCGCTTGTGGTCTTCGTCGGTGGTGCGGATGAAATGGTTGTAGCTAATGTCAAAATCATCCCACAAGGCCTTAAATTTGCCACTGATTTCATCGGCATACACCTTGGGTGTAAAGCCTCTAGCCTTGGCGGCTTGTTCGATTTTTTGGCCGTGTTCGTCGGTGCCTGTGAGCAAGAACGTCTCACTGCCTTTGAGGCGATAATAACGCGCCATGGTGTCGGCGATGATGGTGGTATACGCGTGGCCGATGTGCGGCACGTCGTTGACATAGTAAATGGGGGTAGTCACGTAAGATTTCATTCTATTTCCTGTGTTAAAATTCAAATCCGCCGCCTTGGCCTTTGGACATACTGTCGTATACAGCGGAAACGTACTCTTTGCGAAGGGTACATGTAAAGAAAGCTTCACACGAGGAGCAACTCTCGTGACTCTTTTCCTTTTGGCATGCTTGCAAGCGCGCCTTAACTTCTTCTAGGCGTTGTTCAAATACATCCAAGGTTTCAGTGGTTTGCATACGTTGTCCTCACCGTAGCGATTTCTTCGCGGGAGCCAAAAAAACACGGCGTGGTGTCGTGGGCATGGCGTGGGGCGAGGCTTAGTAAAGGCACTTTGCCGTCAATGGCTTCGCCCCCTGCTAAGGTGTAGACAAAGGCAAAAGGAAACACTTCAAAGACCATGCGCAGTTTTCCTTTGGGCACATCAGACGTAGCAGGGTAGGAAAACAACCCGCCGCCTTTGAGGAGGATTTGGTGCAAGTCTGGCACCATGCCTCCAGAGTAGCGCAAACGGTAGCCTTGGCTAAAGAATCCGTCAATCATGGCCTTATGGTGGAGAGGCCAGTGCTGTTGGGTGCCGCCAGGCGCGTTGAGTTTGCCTTTTTGGTTTAGAGTCAAGGTACGCACAAAGGCAAAGTCGCCTTCAGGTGTGAGGCGGTAAAGGCGTACGTCTTCGTGGGCGATGACCAGTTCGACCCTAGGCCCATAGACCACATACACCGCGGCTTTGAGGTTTGCCCCGCCAATGCCCCCTTCGTAAATCCCAAAGATGGAGCCAACACTTAGGTTCACATCTACCAAGCTTGACCCATCCAAGGGGTCGTAGCCAACGATGTAGCGACCCGTTACATGTAAGGGGGTTTGGGCCTCTTTTTCTTCACTGATAATAGCCTGTACGCTTGTCACTGAAGCAAAGGCTTCTTCGATGATTTGGTCACTTAGCACATCAAGTTTAAGTTGGGTGTCGCCTGTGGCGTTGGTGTGGGTTGTGGCACCCGTGTCAGCGCTCACGATAGCGTGCTGGATACCAATAGCGGCGCGCTTGATGGCGTCAAAAATCTCAATCATTTCCTCTCCTTACCTCTTTAGCGTGGGCTAAAATCCACGCGCACAAAGCTTGGGGGTCATTAAGATCAAGGATGTCTAAGTGGGCAGGGATGTCGTACGCGCTTAAATCCACACTCTCGTCCACCGCCAATGCGTCGCTCACGTCAAAATAAGCGGGGTCTAGGCGGTTGCGAAAGACAGAAATGCGGGGAAGCGGAAGGGTTTTGAGGCCTTCGACGAGCAAGATGTCAAACGCTCCAAGCATGGCGATGATGCCCTCGATGTCGCGGGGTTGTTTAGAAAAATAGGTGGTGCGGGCAGGGGAAGCGACGACAACTTCGGCGCCCGTTTGGGTAAATTTCCAACTGTCTTTGCCTTCTTTGTCGAAGACGGCTTTGTCGCTAGGGTCATGCTTGACAATGGCGAGCTTGTAGGTTTGGCTTAAGATGTGGGCAACTTTGACAATGGCGGTTGTTTTACCACTGTTAGAAGGCCCTGAAAAGGCGACGGCGCGTGCATTCATACCACTCTCTTTGTGCTTAAAATTGGGGGATTATAACAAAAAAAAGGTTTAAACCCGCTTCTGTTCGGATTTAATCCCATCCTTAAATCAAACAAGCTACAATACCCCCACTTAAAAATTTGGGGTATACCATGCGATATGCAATAGTCTGTGTTGTGGCACTTTTTTTAGCAGGATGTGCGCAAAAACTCCCCTCGGATGTGATGCTAAAAAATCAAGCCATCACCAAAACACAAAAAGCGGAGATTATCGAAGAAGAGAAGCGTTTTTTAGTAGTAGGCACCTACCTTAATGACATCGCACACCCTAATACCCCAACAAACGAAGAAGAGCATTTTATCATTGCCTTATACGAAGGAGGGGAAAACCCTTACAGGGCGCCCATCCAAGGGGTGCGGATGAACGATGTGAATGCTTCGTGGGAGTACTTAGAAGGAGACAATCCGCTTTTAGCCCTGCTTCCGATGGCAAACAGTTGGAGCCATTATTATCACATTCGCGCGCCGCTAAGTTACCCTGATACGCTCACTTTGGAGATCGAAATCGATCCGTTGCGTCAGGTTCGCTTAACCTTTCAAAAAGATCCCAAATAGAGACGTCTTCCCCTAGTAAACGGCGGTAGATAACGTAGTTTGCTAGCACTTTTTTCCCGTATTCGCGACTCTCCGCGTAGGGAACAAGCTCCATGCTCAAAAAAGGCTCATAAGGGCCTTTGGTGAACAAATCCCCTCGCTGTAATGTACGTCTCACAAAACCAATCCCGCCATTGTAAGCATACGCAACGAGCACAGGGTGGTAGAGCCACGCTTCAAGGTAGTCTAAGTGAATATTGGCAAAACGGTAGGCGATTTGGGGCTGAAACATGTGGTCAATGTCGAAGTTTTGCATTCCTTGTTTTTTGGCAATGTCGCGGGCCAAAAAGGGCATAAACTGCATCATGCCAAGGGCATAAGAGGTAGAAATGGCCGCGGGAATAAACCGACTCTCTTGTCTGGCAATAGCAAAGATAAGTGCCTTGCGTTTAGCCTCGACTCCTTCTAAGAATTCCCCATAAGGCATGATGAAATAGGGCACTTGGTAACGGTTTAGGCGCTCTTGCATGAACGCGTATTGGGGCAAGGTAGCTTGGGTGTTGAAACGCTTGGCGAAGGCTTCAAGCTCTTGGGGTTCACTGCCACGAAGGTGGTCTAGGGTGAAACGCCACGTAAAAGGGTCCGTGGCAGAATACCCTAAGAGTGCTTCTTCTTGAGGAGAAAGACGCGGAAAATCAGGCAACGGTTTGCCCAGTTTTTCGTAAGCCGCCAAGGTGTACATGTTGATGTCAAAACTCTCCACCAATGCTTCAAGGTAATGATTTTCTTGGGTAACAAGGTAGCGCCAAAACAAGGCCTTGTCTTTATCAAACCGTAAGGAAGCGCCTTCAAAACTCACCGCAAACCACGCATCGGCCAACGGCAAGAGGTCGTGCTGTAAGGCTATGAGGCCCAGAAAAAAAGCACTTTGGGCACTAGGACGACTCTCTTGCGGAGAAAGGGTGAGCAGTGAAGTGGCCAGTTCCGTGTGGGTACGTTCGAACAAGACTTGGGTAACAAAGCTTTGAAACAAAGGCTCGGTGCTAAAAGAGTGCAGGGTTTCTTTAGAGAGGGGACGATTGAGCGTTTGGTTGCGAAACCCTTCGCCTGTACTTGTGAACAAGTACAGAAACTGCGTCGCCCCGTTTTCTAGCATGGCAGCATGAGGGTCTTCTGCACGTAAAGAGGTCATCCATGCAAAGGTTTCAGGGTAGGCGGTTTGCACTGTTTTGATGACGTGGTCTTGTTCAGTTTTAGAAAGGGTGAGAAAAAAAGAGGGGCTCATGCGGATGGCTCGACAGTCCGTTGAGGCGGTTAAAAATGCTTTTTTATCAAGGCGCAAACACGCGATAGCTTCTTTAAAACCAGGCTCTTGGACGGTGTCGCCAAAGGCGTACAACAGGGTATTACTCATGCGTTGGGCTTGCCCTAAAAGCTCCCATGCTTCTTGGGGTGTGGGGGTGTGTTCGGTGAGATAACGGTAAATGTAATAGTCTTTCGCAAGGCTTCGTGGGTAAGCACTTAAGGTGTCAAAGCTGAGCGCGCTTCCAAAAAGCGCGCTACATGTAACGAAAAAAAGCGCAAAACGCTTAAAGACCATGAGCTATCCCAAACAGAATTTTTACCACAAAAAGGTCTAAAAACTGCAACACAAGAATGACGATAATGGGCGCTAAATCGATTCCGCCAATGACGGTGGGAATGTAGCGGCGAATCATCGCATACACGGGTTGCGTGAGGCGCATGAGGGCTTGAACGATGGGATTATAGGGGTCGGGCCGTACCCACGTAATCAGCGCGGCGATGATGATAACCCAGATGTAAATGGTGATAACCATGTGTAGCAATTGGGCGATGGCTTCGATAAGTGTTGAAAGAATCATGAACGTACAATCTCCTTTAGATAGGGGGTGATAAGAGGGTAAAGTGCCCCAAGGTCGGGGCCGTCTTTTAAGCCTGTCAGTAAGGCACGCAAGGGAGTGATGAGGTGGTCACCTTCAAGCTTACATGTAAGCCTAAGGTGGGTTTTGAGCGCTTCAAAAGTTTCAAAATGGGGCGCTTGAAGCAAGGCGTTTTGCAAGGTTGTAAACGCAGCTTCACAACCCTCAGGCACCACTTTAGGTGAAAAAATGGCGTGAAGTTTAGGTTTAAGCTCTTGCAAGGTGGAAGCTTCTTGGGTGTAAAACTTGGCCAGTTTTCCAAAATCTGCCCCTGAAAAATCCAGTAGTGAAGCCAAGAGGGCGTCATCCATACGTAAGAGGTGTTCGCGGTTAAGGTGGCGTAATGCCTCTATGTCAAAAGGTGCGCAAGGCGCGGAAAGATTCCTGGGGTCAAACCAAGCGAGCGCTTCTTCAAGCGTAAAGACCTCGCAAGGGGTTGTGTTGCCTAAGCAAATCAGATAGTTGCTAATGGCGTGGGGCAAAAACCCTTGTGCTAAAAGCCAAGTGACACTAAGGGCGTCTTCTTGTCCGCTTGTCGTTTCCTTAATGGCGGGTACATGGGCGTAGCGCATGGGTTCAGTAAACCCAAGGCTGTGGCGGATGTGCGCTTGTTTGGGCGCGCTAGAGAGAAAGTCTTCTTCGCAGAAAACAAACCTCACGCCTTGGAGCATGTCATCCACCGCGCACGCAAAGTCGTAAGCAGGGCTTTTATCATGGTGCAACAGCACAAAACTATCGTTTTCTTCAAGCAAAATCTCACCTCTAAGGGCATCGGTAAACGTAAGAGCACCTTGGGGTGCTTTGATACGTACAGTAAAAGGGGCTTGGTTGTCCAAAACTTCCGCGTCACTCAAGTGCTCGCAGGCGCCATCGTAGCGGTAAGGAGTGCCACTGTTTCTTGCCAATTCACGCTTGAATGCAAGGGATTCTTCGGCGCAAAAACACGAAAAGGCTTTGCCGTTTGAAAGCAAGGCAGCGGCGCATTGGTGGTGGAATTTTAGGTTTTCACGTTGGTAATACAGCGCGTCGTAGGTGATACCAAAAGTAGCAAGTAAGGCTAGCATCTCTTGGTCTTTACCCGTGTTGACACCTTCAATGCGCACAAGAAATCGCGCCTTCTCTTTTTGGGCACAAAGATAAGTAAACAGCGCCACCCGAAGGGTGTTTACGTGTATATCTTCTGCGGGAGAGAGGGCAAATCGGTACATACATATCCTGTCAAATGGGATTTACATGTAAAGCCTTTACATGTAAGAATGGGTGCGTATTATAGCAAGAGATTCTTAATGGCCCTTGGCGTAACCCCTGTTTTCTAAAGCCTTTCTTTGTTGAGTAATATTATTGTGTTTCTTTAACACTCCTTTCAAATAAAAGGATTATGATGACGAAGAATATATCTAAAAAATATGAGGAGTAGGAGATGGGATTAAATCGTAGAGACGTGTTAAAAGTTGGTGGCTTAAGTGTGGTAGCCGCTGCAATAGGTGGATGTGGTTCTTTGACACAGCCTGAGGCTCCTTCAAAGACGCAAAAAACACATATGTGGCTCATGCCTCAACCAAAAGGAAATCGTGTGGTTGTGGTAGGTGGAGGCTTTGGAGGCCTTGCCTTGGCAAAATCTGTGCGCCAAAATAACCCCGAGAGCGAAGTGGTGGTGCTGGAGCGCCGCGACTTGTTCTTTTCATGCCCTTTTTCCAATACATACCTTGGAGAATTGGACGACGTAGATTTAGGCGTGTTGACGCGGGATTATTATGGCCCAGCTAAAGAGTTTGGGTATCGGTTTGTCCAGTGCGAAGTGGTAGGGATTGACCGTGCTGCAAAAACCGTGAGCACTAGCCTTGGTGACATTGAATACGATGTTTTGGTACTTTCTCCAGGTATTGCTTATGCCTATGACCAGCAGTTTCCCCAGTGGGACGCCTCAAAGATTTCCCGTGTCGCCCAGGAGGCACCAGCGGCCATGATTGCAGGCAGTGAGCATTTGGCTTTTAAACGCCAGTTGGAGCAAATGGACGATGGAGATGTGGTTATCACTGTTCCTTTTGGCAAATACCGTTGCCCGCCAGCACCTTATGAGCGTGCGTGCATGATTGCGCATTACATGGAAAAAGAAGGCATTGAGGGCAAAGTGATTATCTTGGATGCGGCCAAAGAACCTCAGGCTAAAGCGGGTGCGTTCAAAGAAGCATTTAACGACCTTTTTAAAGACCGCATCGTGTTTGTGGGTGAAGTCAAAATCAAAGAGGTTGATGTGGAAGCCAAAGAGATTGTCTACACAACCGAGGACGAAAGCTTTACCCTTAAAGAGCATGTATTGCCTTATCAAGTGCTAAATCTCATTCCTCAAAATAAAGCCAATCCCGTTATTGCGATGGCAGGCATTGAGACCAATGCGTGGGGCGGTGCAAAGCTTAAAGGCGCGGGGTTTGTTTCGGTGAGTGACCCTAGTGTGTATGTTGTGGGGGATTGCGTGGGGCATGGGATTCCTGCAAGCGGCCAATCGGCTAATTGGGCAGGTAAGCGTGCTGGCAAACAGATTGCCTCCCGTCTTGGAGGAAAAGCGGTGGATGAGATGGTGGAGCTTCCTTATAAAAATGCCAACATGTGCTACTCCATGGTAGGGGCTGATCCTGAAGAAGCAGTGATGGTAACCCACGAGTTTGTGTATGAAAATGGAATGCTTGTTGGGAAAGGTTTTGTGCCCAAAGATGCAACAAGCGGAAAGTTTAGAACCACGCAACTTGGCAGAGCGACAAGGGAGTGGTATCGGGGAATTATGAGTGATATGTTTGGGGTGTAACCCCCAAACAAAGGGGTTGGGTTATTTGTCCCAGTCCCTTACCCGCATGTGGCATGAGGCGCATTGGTTGAGGATAAGCCCGTACATGTCAATAGCTTCAAAATAATCTTTTTCTTCGTATGCCTTAAGCATAGCATGGGTGTACACTTTGATGCTTTTGGCAGTTTTGGTGGCAAATTTGTGCGCACTGGCTTGCTCTTTTGGCAAGTAATCTTCCGCATCCACCGAATCTAGCGCACGAAGGGCTAACACTAACTCTTCCGCTCCCTTGTACAGACAGGTTTTGCATTGCCCTACAAGGGTTTTTTGCATTTGGCCTAGTGCGTTTGTCATAGCGCGCATGTCTTCCAAGCGCTCTTTTTTGGTGTATTGGGTAGCACTTAGTGCGGTGCTTAGCACCATGGCAAGTGCTAATGTCATCAATGCTTTCATGATTTAACCCCTTAATATTGAATAATTTCTTTGGAAAATTCGCTCAGTGCGACCGTAGCAGTAGAGATTTTAACCAATTGCTTGGCTTTACGTGCGCTTTGGAATCTATCGGCCAACTGCGGACGGAAAATGCGAAAATACTGGTGAAACATTTCCACACCAAGCACGCCCGAAGCGTAGACTTTATCATTGGTTTCATCGTACTCTAAAACGATAGAAGCTAGAGGGTCCTTGGCTTCTCCGGCAACGTTTTTTGCCCCTTGCGTTGGGTCAAAGGCTGAAAGATGGGAAGAGCACACGACGACACCACCTTTTTCATAGGCCAAAGTTTTCCCGTCTTTTGGGATATAAGTGATGAAACTGTCTTCGGGGTTGGGGTGGGTGAGGGCGTGGGAACAAATGGCGCTAAAGGCAACCACCTTACCTTCTTTTCCTACGCCACCTTTCCACAGGTACGTCTCTCCTGAAGCGGCCGTGAGGGCAACTTCTTGTGTGGCGGGTTTTGGAAGTTTGATGAGAAAACAGGGGGTTGAGACATGGGGATAGTAAAACACATAAGGGACTTCTGTGGACAAAGCGCTTAAGCGAATAGGTTCGCCTTTGGCGTCTGTTAATAAAGCCTTTTCGTAACTGGCAAAAAGTGCGCCGTCATTGGCGAACAAATACCCTCGAATAAGCGACGCAGATGCCGCTACCAACAAACCTGAGCCTAACACTTTGTGAAATGTGCGTCGCTGCATAGGAACCTCGCTGCTAGGAATATAGACAACCATTTTAGTCGGATATGTCTTACGAAGTTCTAAAGGTGAAACAGTTTTATTTTTTAGCAAGGGAAGGCGAAGAAAAAAGCTGGGATTTGCCCAGCTTTTAGGTATTAGGAAGCAAAAACCTTTTCTAAAAAAGGTACCACTTGTTTTTTACGGCTAAGGACTTTAGGAAGCCAGGCTTGGTGGTTTTCAAGGGTGGCATTAAAGGCGCGTTCGACTTTTTCAGGGGCGTCGCTGAGGCATAAAAGTTGGGAACCTTCGGTGATGATGTCTGTTAAAAGGAGCAGGATGCTGTGGCGGTTTGTTTCGTTTTTCATGACCTCAAGTTCGGCAAACAATGCCGCTTTCATCGCATCAAAAACACTCAAATCGACTACTTCCAGTTGGCCGATGCCTACCATAGAACCACTCATGTTGAAGTCTTTAAAATCACGTGTGATGAGGGATCGTGGACTTGCGCCTTTGACCGCGGATTTGATGATGAACATTTCCATGCCAAGAGCGCGTGGGTCTTCGATACCGACGATTTTGGCTAACTCTTTGACGGCTTTAGTATCTTCGCGGGTGCAGGTGGGGGATTTGAAAATGACCGTGTCACTCAAAATGGCACACAGCATGATACCTGCGATATCTTTGGGAATTTCTACGCCATGGTAGTCGTACATTTGCTTGATGATGGTGTTGGAACATCCCACGGGGCGAATCCAGCACTCCAAGGGCGTGTCGGTGGTAAGGTCGCCGAGTTTGTGGTGGTCAACGATACCAAGGATGGTCGCTTGCTTGATGTCTTTGGGGCTTTGGGCAAGGTCAGAATGGTCGACGATGTAGACTTCTTCGCCCGCGTATTCGGTTTTGAGCAAGGGGGTTTCTACGCCAAATTTTTCCAAAATAAAGCGCGTTTCAGGGCTAATTTCCCCTTGGCGCGCAGGAACACAGGGCTGTCCGAGTTGGGTTTTAAGGTAGGCAAGGGAGATGGCACCGCAGATGGAATCAGAATCAGGATTGGTGTGTCCAACGACATAAATAGACATAAGGGTTCCTTTGGAGTTAAATGTTTGCAATTATAACGGATTTGCGTAAGGAGAAGGTTAAGAAAGAAAGATAAAAGAGGGGAAAAAGAACAAGAGCCCCGATTGGCGGGTGGGGCTCTTGCATTACAAAAAGGGTGTTGCTTTGTTTGGACAAGGGAAGTATAATGCCTAGGATTAAACAGCATCTAAATAAACAGTAAATAAAGAATTAACTAAGGATATTTTGTGGGCGAATTTTCTCTTTTATCGACAGCGATTTTGTTGGTTTTTGTATTAGACCCTTTTGGAAATGTACCCGTAATTATCAGCATTCTCAAGGAAATCCCTAGGGCAAAACAGCGACGCATTATTGCTAGAGAAATGGTCATCGGATTGATCATTTTAGCCTTATTTTTGTTTTTTGGAGAGCATTTTTTGCGTATTTTTCACCTTGAAACTGAAGCGGTGCGCATCGCAGGAGCGGTCATCTTTTTTGTCATCGGGGTGAAGATGATTTTCCCAGGAGACAAAGGAAGTGCGGGGCTTTTTGGCAAAGAAGGCGAACCTTTTGTAGTGCCCATTGCGATGCCTTTGGTGGCGGGGCCTTCGGCCTTAGCGACGCTTTTAGTACTTTCCAGTGCTCACGCGGATGCTACGGGGACACTTTTTGGCGCTTTGATGGTGGCGTGGGGTTTTTCAGCCCTTGTGATGTTGCTAGCACCCTTTTTGTTTCACGTGCTCAAAGCTAAAGGCTTGATGGCGTTGGAACGTTTGATGGGGATGTTGCTACTCATGATGGCCGTGCAAATGTTCATCGATGGCGTGCGCGGACTCATTGTGTTGGGAGTTTAGGAGTGATTAACTCTTTTTAAGGGATGGCCTTGTAAGGTTCGTGTATATGTTACCAAGGAGTTTTTATGCCAGATTTGCACGCCATCCCTCTTTTTTCAAAACTAAATACAGAAGACCTTGCACTTTTAGAACGCATTAGCACCGTAAAAACGTACCAAAAAGGAGAGATTCTTTTTTACGAAGGAGACGCCCCGACCTATTTACATGTACTGCTTGATGGGGTGTTGAAACTGTATAAGACCAACTTTAAAGGTACGCAGATTTTTTTGCACCAGTTTTATCCCATCTCTTTTGTGGCCGAACTTGCCAACTTTGAAGCCATCCCTTACCCTGCGACGGCTGAGTTTATGGTGGATGGCCAAGTGCTAAAGATTGAGTATGAGACCTTTAAAAACGAACTTTTCAATAACCCAGAGCTCTCTTTTAACATCATCCAATCCCTCTCCGCAAAACTCAAAATCATGTCCGAAGTGGTGCACAAAGAGATTATCCTCACCTCCGAAGCCAAGGTGGCAAAGTTTATCATCGAACATACGGAACTTTTTGGTGATTTAAAACACACCAAGATTGCCGCACTGTTAAACCTCACTCCCGAAACCCTTTCGCGCACGTTGACAAAATTTAAGCAACAAGAACTCATCAGCATGGATGAATCGCTCAATGTTGTCCAGTATGATGAGGTAAAACTACGGCAAATATACGAATAGTTTTTTCGCCATTTTAACGGCAAATTTCTCCTTGGTTTTCTTGTAAAAAATACCCTCACTTTTTTAAACAATTATTCCGCTACGCTCTTCTTGTATCCCTACATGTAAAGCATCCTTCCGCATTAATTATTAAATGAATCTTAAATAAAAGATATGAAAAAAAGACTCCATGTTGACCTAAGTCAATGCTTTATACTCCGTCACTTAAGTACAATCTTCTGACACATTGGTAAGAGTGGTTACCAATCAAACTTAGACAGGTTTGCTAGAAAGGAGGCGCGAAACCTACGGGGAAAAGGCGGTGTTGCAACGCGCAACCAATCCAAATCAAGGAGGGAATGTTGAAACCAAATAAATTCCTTATGTTTAGTGCACTGGGTGCATTTGTATTTGCTGTAGGGATGTTTGCCTACACGGTACACGCCTCAAAAGCACTCTCCTACCTCTCTAGCGACCCCAAAGCGTGCATCAACTGTCACGTCATGAACACGCAGTACGCGACATGGCAACACAGTGCGCATTTTGGAAATGCAACCTGTGTAGATTGCCATTTGCCCCGCGGAGATTTCGTGGACAAATATATCGCCAAAGCAATTGATGGTTGGAACCACTCGGTTGCCTTTACGCTACAGAGTTTTGACCACAGCATCAAAATCAGCGAAGATGGCGCCAGACGCGTGCAAGAAAACTGTATTTCCTGCCACGCAAGCCTTACCTCTACGCTAGTGAGCAATGCAGATAACTACCACACCTTTGATGATGCGAGTGTGGATACAGGAAGACGATGCTGGGAGTGCCATAAGGGCGTGCCTCACGGGAAGGTGCGAGGGTTAACCACAACGCCAAATAATTTGGGCGTTAAAGAAGTACTATAAAAGGGAGT
>JACUTV010000202.1 GCA_014859645.1 Campylobacterales bacterium | reverse complement strand
CACTTTTGATGCGCCTTGGTTTAGCCTTTGCTGGACTAGCCATCATCCTCTTTCCATTGCGTTACATGTAAGGGATTTTTCCTTTACATGTAAGGTTTTTGCGACCCTTAATTACTTTTTTATACACCCTTGTCCTTTAAAAGTCATAAAGATGTCTTTTTGACGGTTTACACTTTCCGCCTCTTTTGTCCAAATCGGACTACTGGCGGGTTGTTCCAAACCCTTATACGTTCAAGCATCCAAAGCCTTGGTTCGCTTGCATTATTAGGAGAAAACACAGTGTATTTAGGGTTTAAAACAAAAATATTTCTTAGCGTTGGGATCTTGTTGGGATGCAGTTTATTTATTCTTTCTCTCTTTAACTACTTGCAAAATGAAAAAAATATTACCGCTTCTAGCGATACTGAACACACCCTTTTAGTCGAAAATCTCCAAGAAAAAATCGACACATGGATTGAAGGTAAACAGCAAGCTGTCACTGCTTTTAGCCATGAACTCACCACACTCAACCCTCATACCGACAAAGAAACCATTGTCAATTTGCTGCTGCTTCTTAAAGCTAGCGGAGGGTTTGACCATGTTTCCCTTGGGTACACTGACGGCACCATGCTTGACCATGATTTGCGCAACCGCGAGGGGTTTGACCCGCGCACCCGCGGATGGTTTAAAAGTGCCATTAAAACCCCTGAAATGTTTATCACCGAACCCTACATCGGTGTTAGCAATGGAAAATTACTCATCACTTTTGCACAACGCTTTAGCGATGCTTCTGGCACTCCTCTTGGGATTTTATGTGGCAATATCTCCCTAGACACCGTTCACGATTCCATCATGCGTGTTGGGTTGTTAGAAGGCGGCTATAGTATGGTTTTAAATAAAAAACTGCAGGCTATCCTTGGGAGCAATGAAGCCCAAAGTGCCGCTTTTTCCGCTTCAAATAACACCGTTTTAACCGATGGCCAATACCACAAACAAGTTTTCGAACAAGACGGTGCCGTCAAGGTGCTTTTTTCCGCACCACTTCAAACGCTTGATTGGGTTGTTGCCATCGTTTTAGACGAAGCGACTATCTACAAAAGCGCCAAAGAAGCCCTTCTTTCAAACATCTTGTTGCTTTGTGTGTTTATCGCTGTAGCAACTGGCTTAATGGTCGTGCTGTTAAAAACAATGATGCGACCAATGGACGAGCTTTTTATCACCATCAAAGACTTGGCACAAGGGGAAGGAGACTTAACCCAACGCTTACATGTAAAAGGGAACGATGAAATTGCACGCATTTCCAAAGAAATCAATCTCTTTATTGAGAAAATCCAACAGCTTATCACTCAGGCCAATCAAGGCAGTAGTGAAAATGCGGCTATCGCCAACGAGCTCTCTTCTACCGCCGCTTCCGTTATCACCCTTTCTAGCAACCAAGCCACGTTAGTACATGATGCCACCACCTTAAGCCAGCACATTTCCGAAACCCTCAACCACGCTTCAAATGCCACGCAAAGCAACGAAGAACGGCTTTTATCCACCAGTCAAACCCTCAACCACATTCGAACCGACATGGACATGCTTAACTCCACCCTTTTACACACGTCTCAAAACGAAGAAGAGATTGCAGAAAAACTCAACAGCATTAGCATTAGCGCCAACGATGTCAAAGAAGTGCTCACCATCATCTCTGATATTGCCGACCAAACCAATCTTCTAGCCCTTAACGCCGCCATTGAAGCAGCACGCGCAGGAGAGCACGGACGCGGATTTGCGGTCGTGGCCGATGAAGTGCGAAAATTGGCCGAGCGCACTCAAAAAAGCCTTACCGAAATCAATGGCACCATCAACATCGTCGTGCAATCCATCGTTGAGACCAACAGCCAAATGCTTCAAGCTTCCAAAAATCTACACACCCTTTCTTCTCAATCCACCTCTATTAATGACACCTTGAAAAAAAGTGTCGGGATGATGGATGACAATATTCAAGAAACAAGAGCGACATTATCAGGCTACCTTGAGAGCACCAAGCAAGTGGTGAAACTCACTGAAAATCTGAAAGAAGTTTCTCGCATCGCGCTCTCCAATACAAACAGCACCAAAGAGGTCGGAAAAGCTAGCGAACATCTTTCACATTTATCCGAAAACCTTAAACTACACCTCAATCAGTTTAAAATCTAGCCCCGTGGGTGGATGTCCTTAACAAGCATCCGCCTACGTATTTCCTGTAGTCCGCGTTCAATCCTACATGTAAAAATAAATAAAATTTTCTTCGCGAAAGCAAGGGGAAAAAATAAAGAAAAAAATCGTCATTTTAATGCTAAAAAGTCATGCTAAAATCCTTTTAGCGTTCTAAACTTACCACACTCAACTTCCCAAAAGGAGACCCCATGTCCACCCGACTCGAACACGACCTTATCGGTGATAAAGAAAT
>JACUTV010000055.1 GCA_014859645.1 Campylobacterales bacterium | reverse complement strand
GCCAGTGGAATCAATTTTTTGACAGGAAAGTTCACCTCTTCCATGACGCGGAAAAGTTCTTCACCAACAGCGCCTGTTGCGCCAACGACTGCTACGTTATATGTTTTCATGTATGACCTTTACAGGTTGTATTTTTGACATTTTGTCTCAAGGGTCCCTTGACCCATGCCTAAGAGTTCACTTGCCCGAATTTTATCGTATTGCACACTTGCCAATACCTCTTTGATGAGCTCCTTTTCCATGGTGTCAATCTTCTTGCCACTTTGTCTGCTTTCTAAAAAAAGATCCTCGCATTCAATCTCAACCCCATCACTCAGGATCGCCGCGCGCTCGATGACGGAAATGAGCTCACGAATATTTCCTGGCCACGGGTATTCCAACAACGCGGTTTTAGCCGCTTCTGAGAGGGTTTTTTCACCCAATCCATACTCTTGGCTCACCCGCGCCAGCACGGCCTGGGAAATGGGCGCTATCTCATCAAGCCGCTCACGAAGGGGCGGGATACATAAAGGAATGGTATTGAGCCGATAATAGACATCTTCTCGAAACGCGCCCGAAGCGATTTTTTCTAAAATATCCGCATTAGTGGCCGAAATAATGCGCACATCAATAGCCTGAGGCTTGCCGCCGCCAAGGCGCATCACTTCGCGCTGTTGAATCACCCGCAAGAGTTTTGCTTGAAGAGAGGCTGGCATTTCGCCAATCTCATCCAAAAAAAGCGTCCCTCCTTGGGCCAATTCAAACTGTCCTTTTTTGGTAGCGTTAGCATCCGTAAACGCCCCTTTCTCAAAGCCAAAAAGTTCGCTCTCCAGCAGGTTTTCAGGAATTGCCGCCATGTTGAGCGCGACAAAAGGGCCATTGCACCGTGGAGAATGGGTGTGAATATAGCGCGCAAAAAGCTCTTTTCCCACCCCGCTCTCACCAAGCAACAACACACTCGCATCCGTCTTTGCCGCTTTTTGCGCAAGGGCTATCGCCTTGCTTAGCGCCGAAGAAGTGGCTAAAAATCCTTCAGGTTTTTCCACCGCTTCTTTGACAGGATGAGCTTTGACCCGCTCACGTAACTTTGCATTGCGCGTAATAGCCTCTACAAGGGTGTCGATTTCAAAAGGCTTGGTTAAAAAATCTTTTACACCCAAACGCACCGACTCGATGGCGCGGTTAAGGGTAGCATTTCCTGTAATGACAATCACATCGTGTTTGCCATCCAGCGCTTTGACAAACTCAATCCCGTCCATGCCGGGCATGTTAATATCGGTGATGACCAAATCGGCCTCAGGGTCCATCTTTTTAAGGGCCTCTGTGGCACTTTTATAAGTTTTGACATGAAACTCTTGGAATTCCCCAAGAGCAATCTCTAGGGATTTACGCATGTTAATATCATCTTCAACTACGACGATTTTCATAAAGCCCTCAGTGTGAATCTTTCTTTGCCGCCTTAGGGAGCAAGGAGGTAGAGTGTAACAAAATCATCTTTAAACTCTACTGTAAACCGTACAGGCAAAATCCTCATCTCTGTTTGCGAAAGCCCTAAATTTAGCGTGTGTTCCGCGGTATCATACACCAAAACATCTTGGCTCAAAAAGCACTCAAGGAGCCTCTCTTTTTGACCCTGTAAGAACGCGTACGTGCTTACATGTAAAGGGGCAGATACAGGAATCTGGCACACTTCGCGTTGGGTTTTTTCCCGCAGATGCATTAACGGCGAAAGATTGATTTGATCATAAAAGAGGGTGTGGTTGTGGCTTAACGCCCTTGCAGAAAAAGCGAATTGCTCCCCACTTTGCAGCAAGGAGCAACACAGTATCAGTAGGAGAAAATTTCTTTCCAACGTTCTTCGCTCATTTTGAGCTCCATATTTACTCGGTACAGTCCATCTTGAAACGACATGTCCGTAATACTCGCGTCTTTAATGAGCCCGTCTACTTGTGCCACAATGCGAGAGTCTTTAAGCGCTGCATCTTGCACGGTATCTTTGGCAGAAATGCGCACGCCGTACAGCTTAGCACCCATTTGTCGGTACGCGTCTGCTAGTGCAGCACGTTTCGCAAGCGCCATGGCTTGGGCTGGTGAAATGGTATTTTGAGGAGCAATTCCCTCGCCCATCACAGAAAATACTTTTTCAGGAGCATTGTTAATGAAGAGAAGTTTCTCTTCACGCATGACTTCCCGAATATCCTCTTTGTCCACTTTTTGAATCACCACTTGTCTTTCTGTTTCGCTCACAACCTGAGGCTGGTGTTGAGGCACACAGCCAGAAAAGAGCATCAACAGTGAAAGACTCGCTACAAGCGATACGGCCAACTTATTCATTCGAAACCTTTGCATGAGTTTTCTCCTGTAAAGCAAATTGTGTTCCATCATAGGTCAGAAATCCCCTCTGGGTCGCCATTTTCATCAAAACTGACCTCATCTGGCAACACTTCGGTTTCATCGTCTTCTTTTTTCGGGCAACGGGAAATGCCTGCAACTACATCGTCGCCCGCATTAACTACTTTAACACCGCTGGTGTTTCGGCCTGCTTTTCGGATGCTTTGCATGTCCACACGAATCATCTTTCCGCTGGAGGTTAATACCATCAAGTCTTTGCTTTCATCCACAATCACTACACCAATAAGATCGCCAGTTCTGGCATTGAGTTTCATGCCAATCACGCCTTTGCCACCGCGTTTTTGGAGGCGATACTCTTCGGCAGTGGTGCGTTTTCCGATGCCTTTTTCACTTACGGTGAGTAATTCTTCTTGGTCGTTAAAAATGACCGTTGCGCCCACAACACGATCCCCTTCTTCTTTGAAGCGGATCGCCGTTACGCCGCGTGCGGTACGTCCAATCTCCCGCGCTTCGTCCAAGTTAAAGCGTACACACATCCCTTTTTTCGTCACAACGAAGAGGTTTTGTGCTTGTACTGTCGCGATTTTTGCGGTCACCAATTCGTCATCATCGTCCAAGGTAATAGCACGTACACCCACTGAACGAATGTTTTTAAATTCGCTCAAATTGGTACGCTTCACAATACCGTTTTTAGTGAAAAATGCCATGGATTTGCCCTCATCAAAGTCACCTGTAGGGATAATAGCCATAATTTTCTCATCGGGTTGAAGTTGCACGAGATTCACCACTGCCTTGCCTTTGGCTGAGCGGCTTCCTTCTGGGATGCGGTAGACTTTGAGCCAGTATAACTGTCCTTTGTCAGTTACAAACATCAAGGTGTCGTGGGTATCGGAGACGAAGAAGCTTTCAATAAAATCGTCATCGTAGGTGGTGACAGCAGTTTTGCCTTTGCCCCCACGCTTTTGCTTTTCGTATTGGTGCAAGGCAACCCGTTTGATATACCCGCGGTGGGTAATGGTCACGACCATCGGCTCATTGGGAATCAAATCCTCAATGCCAATGTCATCATAATCTTCCACAATTTCCGTAATGCGTGGTACGTTAAACTTGGTTTTAATGTCAAGCAATTCTTCTTTAATCAAGTTGCTTAGGATAGTTTCGCTTTTTAAAATCGCGCTCAAGCGGTCAATCTCTTCCAAAAGTGCACGCAATTCGTTTTCAATCTTTTCACGCTCAAGGCCTGTGAGGCGGTTAAGACGCATGTCTAAGATAGCACCCGCTTGCAAGTCTGAAAGGCCGAAGTTTTCCACCAAACCTGTCCGCGCTTCTGTGGAGTCGGCACTTTGTTTGATGAGCGTAATAATCGCATCAATATTATCAAGGGCGATTTTTAAGCCCTCTAAGATATGGGCTTTGGCTTTGGCTTTTTCAAGTTCAAAAATAGTACGTCGGATGATGACGGTCTTGCGGTGCTTGAGGAACAGCTTAAGAAGCTCAAGAAGAGTAAAGACTTTGGGTTCTTTGTTTTCAATGGCCAGCAAAATCACCCCAAAGGTAGTTTCAAGAGGGGTGGATTTGTACAGGTTATTAAGCACGATGTCGCTCATGGCGTCTCGTTTGAGCTCAATAACAACCCGAATCCCTTCACGGTCACTCTCGTCGCGAATCTCGCTGATTCCATCAAGGTATTTTTCTTTAACAAGATTAGCAATTTGTTCAATTAAGCGGGCTTTGTTGACTTGGTAAGGCAATTCGTCAATAACAACAATGTCTTTGTTGCCTTTTTGTTCGATGTGGGTTTTTGCACGGATACGCACGCGTCCTCGCCCTGTTTTGTACGCATCAATAATCCCTTTTTTACCAAAAATGATTCCCCCTGTTGGAAAATCTGGCCCTTTGATGTATTCCATCATGTCTTCAACTTCGGATTGGGGATTTTCAATCAAGCACAACAGTGCGTCCACCAGTTCGTCCAAACTGTGCGGAGGAATATTAGTCGCCATCCCTACAGCAATCCCGCTTGAACCGTTAAGCAAAAGGTTAGGGACGCGCGCAGGTAAAACGTCTGGCTCGCTCATGGAATCATCGTAGTTGGGAACATAATCAACAGTATCTTTGTCAATGTCTTTGAGTAGTTCTTCTGCTAAAAGCGTCATGCGCGCTTCCGTATAACGCATGGCTGCCGCACTGTCTCCGTCCACCGAACCAAAGTTTCCTTGGCCATCGACCGCAGGAACACGCATGGAAAAAGGTTGTGCCATGCGTACAAGCGCGTCGTATACGGAAGAGTCGCCATGGGGATGGTACTTACCAATCACATCCCCAACGATACGGGCTGATTTTTTGTAGGGACTGCGGTAGCCGACATTTAAGTCGTTCATGGCAAACAAGATGCGACGGTGTACGGGTTTTAATCCGTCTCTAGCATCGGGCAAGGCGCGCCCAATAATAACGCTCATGGAGTAGTCTAAGTAACTGGCCTTAATCGAGTCTTCAATATTGATGTCCTCGATGTCTTGATTGACGTCTAAGAGATTGCTCATTCACTGTCCTCACTCTGAATATCTCGTCACTTTTTTGCGCACAAAAAGCTCCCGAGTTGAAAATGGTTCTATTTTATCTTAAGTAACATTTGCATTGGCTAAAGTTAAGCCAAAAAGCGGTGTAATCCCACGTTTCATGAGCAGGTTGGATGCTTCCAAAAGGGTTTGTCCGCTCGTAATTAAATCATCCACTAAGATAACCGTACTCCCTTGCGGAAGCTTACATGTAAAGCCTCGGGGGTTAGCTTTGCGAAAGGCAAGGGGCTTGCCGCTAAAGGTCGCGGTACTGGTCGCGCGTAACGCACCGTATCTTGGTGTAATGAGCGGAGTTTTGAGGGCACGCGCTAAAATAGCTGTGTGGCTGTAGCCGTGGCGCACATGGTCATCCACAGGAACGGCGAGCAGAGGCACTTCTAGGGCGAGGGTTTGGACAAAAGGAGTAAAAGAAATGCTTGCCAAAAAATGCAGCACCTTGGCGCCGTGGGGAGTGTGCTTCGTGTGAAGCAACTCCGCCACGTCATCATAGGCAAAAAAACTGTTGACTTTAAAGCCGTTACTCAACGTGCGTTGACTGGGGTGCATGGGGGAAAATTCCTTTTTGCACGAAGCGCATAAGAGGCTCCATGCAAGGGCTTCGCACGCCAAGCATCGCATGACTAAAGAGCGTGAATCTCGTCAATCGCGCGCACAAGCACATCGTTCATCAAGCGTTCCAAAAAGGGCTCAAAGGCTTCTGAAGAACGAATAGGAGTGTGCCATCTGTTTTGAGACTGACTCACTTTTTTCACCGTAGTTGTCTCACCTACCTTTACATGTAAGCTAAGTTGCATGGTGCCCGTGAGGTTATCGCCTGAGAGTAACGCGCCATTGTAGTGAGCAAACAACTCATCAATGGTCACGCTGAGGGTTTTTGCTTCTTTAAAAGGGGTGTCCACCACTTCATAGCCACGCGCACTAAGGCCTCTTTTCAAGGCATCGTACACCCACACATCCACGGCAGTACTCGTGGTCGCATAGCCAACATTTTGCCCTGAAGCATTGGTGGAAGAAGCGACGATGCTTTGTCTAGGACGGTTATCTACCACCGACTTTAGATACACTTTTTGCACACTTTTACTGCTAAGAACCGTAGCAGGTTTTGGCATATAAGGAGAAAATGTGAGGGGAGAGTTTTTGTACGCACACCCTGTTAAAACCAACAATGCCACACCAATTCCAATCCATACGCGCATAATTTCTCCTTTACATGTAAGGGTTAATCGATCTTTAAAACGGTCAAAAACGCCTCTTGAGGCAATTGCACTTTTCCAATTGACTTCATCCGCTTCTTGCCTTCTTTTTGTTTTTCCAGCAATTTTCGTTTGCGGGTGATGTCCCCGCCGTAGCACTTGGCCGTGACGTTTTTACCCATGGATTTTACGGTTTCGCGGGCAATGATTTTATTGCCAATACTCGCTTGAATCGCCACTTCAAAAAGCTGACGCGGCACAATCTCTTTCATGGCTTTGACAAACTCACGCCCTTTAGTCATGGCTTTTTCGTTGGAAACAATGATAGAAAGAGCATCCACAATCTCCCCTGCCACGCGCACATCCAACCGCACCAAATCTCCCGTGCGGTAACCTGAAAGGTCGTAATCAAAACTGGCGTATCCTTTGGTGGCAGATTTTAGCTTGTCGTAAAAGTCCATAACAATCTCGTTCATGGGGATAGAATACTCAAGCAAGACCCGCTGAGGGTTCATGTAATCCATTTTTTCTTGAACGCCCCGTTTTCCGCTAACGAGGGTAATGATGTTGCCCAAAAATTCTGATGGGGTGATGATGGTCGCTTTCACGTAGGGCTCTTCAATGTAGTCAATCTCATTCACCGAAGGCAATTCACTGGGATTTTGAATCTCTTTAACATCACCGTTTGTTTTAACCACGCGGTAGGTGACCGTTGGAGCTGTAGCAATCAAATCTAGGTTAAATTCGCGCTCCAAGCGTTCCTTGATAACTTCCATGTGAAGCATCCCTAAAAACCCAACGCGAAAGCCAAACCCAAGAGCTACGGAGGTTTCTGGCTCGTAGCTAATACTGCCATCGTTCATTCTAAGCTTATCAAGGGCGTCCCGCAACTCTTCAAACCGGTCTGTCTCAATGGGATAAAGCCCCGCAAATACAAAAGGTTTGGCTTCTTCAAACCCTTCGACGGCTTCTTTGGCTTTGGTGCGATTATCGGTGATGGTGTCGCCCACTTTTACGTCGCTGATGTTTTTAAGACCCAAAATCACAATCCCCACTTCGCCTGTTTCAAGGGAGAGGGTTTTTTCTTGTTTTAAAGGATGCGGGTAGAGTAATCCAAGCACTTCATGCTTTTTTCCTGAGCCCATGATGTAGACTTCTTGTCCTTTGGAAATCTTTCCATCATATACGCGCACGAGGGCAAGGGCGCCTAGGTAGTTATCAAACCAACTGTCGTAAATCAATGCTTTTGTGGGAGCGTTTTCGTTTCCTGTGGGGGCGGGAATAATCTCCACAATGCGGTCGAGGAGTTCTTTAACCCCAATCCCACTTTTTGCACTCACGCCTAAAGCATTGGCACAATCAAGCCCGATGGTATGCTCAATCTCTTCCTTAACCCGTTCAGGGTCCGCCGCAGGAAGGTCGATTTTGTTAATCACAGGGATAATCTCTAGGTCATTTTCAAGGGCAATGTACATGTTCGCAATGGTCTGGGCTTCCACACCTTGGGAAGCGTCTACCACAAGCAACGCGCCTTCGCACGAAGCAAGGGAGCGGCTCACTTCATAGGAAAAATCCACATGACCAGGAGTGTCGATGAGGTTGAGCACATAAGGCACGCCGTCTTTAACATAGGTCAAGCGCACGCTTTGGGCTTTGATAGTAATCCCACGTTCTTTTTCGATGTCCATGGTATCCATCATTTGCTCTTTGAGCTCGCGCATAGAAACAGCGCCGCACTCTTGAATCAAACGATCGGCAAGGGTGCTTTTCCCATGGTCGATGTGGGCGATAATAGAAAAATTACGAATCCGATTTTGCATAGTTCCTCGTTAGAGAAAGAGTCCATTGACGCTTTCATTGTGATAAACACGGCGAATCACTTCGCCAAAGATGTGGGCAACGGAAAGCACTTTGATTTTGGAGCATTCGCGCGAAAGAGGGATGGTGTCACTGACTACCAATTCGTCTAGCTCTCCTTTTTCAATGCGCTCATACGCTGGGCCTGAGAGCACGGGATGGGTACAACACGCCATCACGCTTGTGGCGCCTTTGGCTTTGAGTACTTCGGCCGCTTTGACGATGGTACCGGCGGTGTCAATCATGTCATCCACCAAGATAACGTCTTTGCCTTCCACGTCACCGATGATATTCATCACTTCAGACTCGTTGGCTTTTTCACGGCGTTTGTCGACGATAACCATGTCAACCCCAAGTTTTTTGGCAAAACTTCGCGCGCGCGCAACGCCACCGATGTCAGGGCTTGCGATGATAGGATTTTTAAGGTTTTTGTTTTTGACGTAGTCGTTAAAGATGATGTTGCCGTAGAGGTTGTCCACAGGAATGTCAAAAAATCCTTGGATCTGACCTGCGTGCAAATCAATAGTCACTACGCGGTCAATGCCCGCAGTTTGAATCATGTTGGCCACCAACTTGGCAGTAATAGGAACCCGAGGTGCCGCTTTTCGGTCTTGTCTAGCATACCCAAAGTAGGGAATGACTGCCGTAATCGAATCGGCTGAACTGCGGCGAAGGGCGTCTGTTAGAATGAGCAATTCCATCAAGTTTACATTGGCAGGTGCACAGGTAGGTTGGATGATAAACACATCTTTTCCGCGCACGCTTTCACTGATTTGGATGCTAATTTCACCATCGCTAAAACGTTTGATTTCTGCCTCAGAAAGGGGCAAAGAGAGGTATTTGGCAACTTTTTTTGCAAATTCAGGGTTGGCCGTTCCTGAAAAGACTTTATAGCCTCGCATAATGAACATTCCTTGGCTTGGGCTTTGTTAAGAAGGCCCTATTGTACAAAAAGCGCGCTTAAAAAGAGACAAAAGCTTTACATGTAAAGGAAAACACGCAAGCTCAAAAGAGGCGAAAGTCCAAAATTTCTTCCAAAAAAATCCGAAAGTCCAAATCGGCACTTCCCGCAAAGGCATTGGTGAGAAAGTGGTCTACCCCTTTGCCCTTGTGGGAAACGATGGGCACCAATTTAATACCCGTGGTTTCCGAGAGAAACCGCGATCGGTCGCCTTCTTGGTACGCGTGAAGCAAGGTGGAACGGGCGAAGTTGTTGAGGATGTGGTAAAAAATGTGCATCAGTTCCATTTCATTTACTTCCATCCCAAAAAAATGGGTGCCGATTTTCCACTCGTGAGACGCGATGCCTTGGACTTTTTGAGGGCGAATCTGAATGCCAATCTCTTCTTTGATTTCGCGTTCAAGGGCTTCGACCAACCCTTCGTTTTCATCGGCCGTGCCACCAGGAAATCCCGTGCGTCCATCCCAACGGTCGATCATAATCACCCCTGGACATTCCTTTACATGTAAGTCGTCGTTGAAGTATTTCCACGGAGAAATGTGACGCGAATAGATGGCCAAAAACACCGCATGGGTTTTATGAGGACTACGTTCCCCAAAAGGGATGCGTTGTTTTACAGTCTCCATTTGTGGGACTTAGCGCAGTTTTTCTAAACGTTCGCGCTTGGTGCCAATCTCCGTAATCTGGACGCCAAAGTTACCATCTACAATCACCACTTCACCCATGGCAACAATCTTGTCTCCCACAAGGATTTCAAGGGGGTCATTAGCCAATTGGTTGAGTTCGATGACCGAACCAATGTCCATGCTAAGCACGTCTTTTAGGAGCATTTTTTTTGACCCAATACGCACTCGCACGGGCAGTTGCACGTCCATAATCAGCGCGATATTGCGCATTTCTTCATGACTTAAATCATTTGCTGCGCTGACTCTTTCCCCTTTGGAAGCAATCGCTTGGCTCTCACTGCTTCCCCCATTCCCCAACGCTTTTTCAATGGCGGCATCCGTCACAATAATAATCTGATCCATAATCTCTTGCACACCCATAGAATGGATGTACGCCGTGTGCATGCCTGTAAAATCAATGGCGTCAGTAGCGTCCACAAAATCAATAGACTCCACGGAAAAATTCAACTTTGGAAGCATCTTTTGGCCACCAAGGGCAGTTGAAAAAGAGCCTAAGACATTGGAAATAATCTCTTTCGTAGCGTCCAAATCATCCGCGTCCATCTCTTCTTTGCCAACGGCCTCTTCTTCGCCCATCATGAGCGCGCCAATACCCGTAGCAAGCCCTGGAGCAATAGCTACACGCATGGATGCCTCTAGTGCACCGCTGACAGCGATTTTGGCAATGGCCATAGGAGGCACCACAGAAGTGTTTTTATTCACATCGGCAGTATCGACAAGTTCTAAGGTTGGGGTCTGTCCAGTAAGTCCCTCAACGGTTGAGACTAACTCTTGACCCAGTATTTTAATAAACTCATTCATTCACTGCCTCCTCGGAGTCATAAGAGGACACTTTGGCCCGCCTGCTCTGTTCATATTCTTCTAACAAGGTTTTAATCTCATCTCTATCGGTTCGGATAAGCTCTTTGACTTTAATGGATTTTCGAAACCGGTGCAACCCAATCTCTGCCAAGAAAATATCCTTTCGGTCAATGGTCACCACCGCATGATCATCCGCAGGACGATCTAGCCTTAGAATATCGCCTTCTTGCAGTTCCAACAAATCACCCACGCTCATAACCGTGCGCCCCAACAAGGCTTCCCCAAAGACTTCAGCGCGCCCCACAAGGGTTTTGAGTTCTTTGTTGCGGCTTTTTTTCGCCGAGGTTTCCCCAAGCATGATGTCGCGGTTAGCCAAGCGAGAGAGAATGGGCTCTAGATAAATAACAGGGTAGCACAGGTTAATCATCCCGCTGGAGTTTCCGATGATGATTTCCATGACCACCATGATAACAATCTCATTTTGCGAGACAATTTGCACAACGTTGGGGCTGGATTCTTTAGACTCCACGTTGGGGTACATGTCCGTAATGGGCGCCCACCCTTCTTTGAGGCGTTGCATAACGATGCGCAAAATCGCGTCAAGGAGGTTAAGCTCAATGTCGGTAAGTTCGCGCGTGGACTCGTACGATTCTCCACTTCCCCCCAAAAGTCTGTCAATCATCGGAAAAGCGATGGAAGGGTTAATTTCGATGATGCAGTTGCCATCAAGAGGCTTGATGGAAAACACGTTAAAGCTTGTCGGGCTGGGCAAGCTCATCAAAAATTCCCCGTAGGTCATCTGGTCAACGGAGTGGAGTTGAATCTCGACGATGCTACGCATGATGGAGGAAATTTGAGAAGCTAAGTTTCGTGCCATCTTGTCGTGAATCCCTTTAACCGCGCGCAATTGCTCTTTAGAAACCCGGTTGGGGCGCTTGAAGTCATACAAAATGACCTGACGGTTATCCTCAGTTTCCCCGCCACTGGCAATTAAATCAGCGTCCCCTTCTTCGTCAACAACTTCTAAGAGGGCGTCAATCTCTTCTTGACTTAAAATATCAGCCATGAGCGCCCTCCAGTGCTTCTCTTAATTTTCGCATGAGTTTTTTATGAATCTGTGAAATACGCGATTCGGTAATGTCCAAAATCGCACTAATTTCTTTAAGGTTTAACTCTTCAAAATAGTAGAGTTGGATAATCAATTGTTCCCTTTCTTTAAAGCCCTCCAAGAGGCCTTGCACCACTTCGATGAGTTGGTCTTTTTCTACGATGGACTCGGTTTCCTCTTGGGAAAAGATGGTCATTTGTTCATTGATAGGCAAGGTGGTGGCCACCATGAAAGCGTTTCTGGCTTCCTCGATTTTCTCTAACTCTTCCCCCAAGATTGCCGCTAAAGCGATGTTGTCAGGTTCTTCCCCGTGGGCGTTATAATAAATGTCTATTTCATGATCAATGGCCTTAAGAAGCTTTCGGTTTGAGCGACTCATGACGTCCAAGGAGCGCAAATAGTCCAACATCGACCCGTACACGCGTTTTTTTCCGTATCCCCAGAAGGAGTCGTTTTGCTCTTTGTCGTAACGCTTAGAGAGCTTAATCATCTCCTCTGTTCCCACGGAAATAAGGTCATTCACATCCACAGAAGAAGGCAAGCGTTCTTTGAGGCGAAAGGCCATGGCGCGCACCGCTGGCATGTACTGAAGCACAAGGTCATCTTGGTGTTTTTTGGCGTTTTGGCCGTAAACGCTAAGCTGCTTTTTTCTTACTGCGACCATGGTCTCTCATCATATTATGTACCACATTGGGTTCGTGCTGTGCGTCAACGTCAATCAACGTTTCCATGCGCCGTTCGCGCTCTTGAATTTCGTGAATAAAATAGGCGCTGATTTCTTCGTATTGTTTGTAGTCAAAGAGTTTTTTACCTGCAAGTTGCACATCCACAAAATTCATCACCACCACATGGATAAACAGGTAAAAAAAGAGGGTAATTTCCAAGGTATACACCAAAAAATCCACAGGGGTTGCTTCGGCTATGATAGAAAAGATAAGACCAATAAAAAACCCGCATACCGTAAAAAAGTAGATGAAATTTTCTGGTTTTAGCATAGCATCATATCCTCATACCTTGTGACTAGAATTGTTCCATGAGGCGCTTAAAAAAGCCACCAAAGCTTCGGTCTGCTTTGGTGTCAAGCACTTTTCGTTCCAAACGAAAGACGAGATTGTTGACAATCCGCTTCATGTCCATGGACGCAGCACCCATGGGCGCGTCATTGGTAAACAAGGTGCGTTGTTTCACACTACGTGAGACAATCTTATCATCTGGCAATCTTCCTAAAAGATTCAGTTCAAGCTTGGGCCCAATGTTTTGCAACGCCACTTTTTTGATTTTATCGAAAATCAGCTGTGCTTCTTTTTCATTGCGCGTCATATTAAGAATCATCTGCAAAGAATCTTTAATCTTACTCGTCACTTTGATGGTCGCGTACGCATCCGTAATCGCCGCAGGGTCTGGCACGGTCACGATAATCACCTCATCCGCTGCTTCCAAAAAGACTTGGATGGTCTCTCCGATCCCCGCACCCGTGTCCATGATGAGAAAATCAAGCTCATCAAGCACCTTGGCTTCTTCAAAAAAGCGCTCGTAAATAAACTGGTCGTTGTATTTTAAAATTTCATCACCACTTTCACCAGGAATGAGGATGAGGTTGGGCTTAACTTGGACAATGATGTCCGCTAGCGAACACTCCCCTTTGAGTACATGTAAGAGGTTTTTTTGAATCCGCACATTCAAGATGACATCCAAGTTGGCCAGTCCAATGTCCGCATCCAAAAGCCCAACTTTATACCCATGGGTGGCAAGTAAGTTGGCCATGTTGGCACTCACGGTACTTTTTCCCACGCCACCTTTACCGCTTGTGATGGCGATGAACCGTGTAATGTGGCCTGATTTTTCAGGCTGCTCTTTGACGAGGCGCTTAAGTTTATTTGCCTGATTTTCCATGGCCATCCTTTTTGAAACCATCTAACATACACTCAACCAAGTATTCGCTGCTTGCCGTACGTAAATCATCAGGTACTTCTTGCCCAATGGAAAAATAACTCACAGGCTTGTCGATTTCGTAAATCAGGGAAAAAATATTGCCAAAGACTTTGGTTTCATCAAATTTGGTAAAAATGAGTGTGTCGATGTCCAAAAAAGAAAAGTTGGCGTAAATCTCTTTCAAATCTTCTAGTTTCGTTCCCGCAGAAACCACCAGATTGACATCAATCTGCGCGGCGGAGTTTTTGAGAAAATTGTCCAACTTCATGAGTTTTTCTTTGTCGTACTGAGAACTTCCTACCGTGTCTACCAAGATAATGTCACAATGCCCCAACGCACGCAAGGCATTTTCAAAATCCCCAATATCTACCACATCTTCCACGGGTAACCGCATCATTTTGGCGTACTGAAACAGTTGTTCCACCGCCCCAATACGGTACGTATCAAGGGTAATCACGCCCACTTTGTAGCGTTGCTGGGAAAGGTACGAGTAGCGCGCTGCTAGTTTGGCTAGGGTGGTGGTTTTGCCCACGCCCGTTGGCCCCACAAACATCATAATCTTTTGCTGTCCTTTGCTCAAAACGGGCTCTGAACGCACGGGAATCATTTTGCGAAGGAGGACTTGAAAATAGCGTTTGATGGTCTCACTGCTGCTTTTCATGCGACTTGGCATGTGCTCAAGGGTCAAACGCATGATGGTGCCCAAATGCTCTTTGCTCATCCCACTTTGGCCTGCGAGTTTATAGATTTGGGAAAATTCTGGCGGAATAGCAAGGTTGCCCCGCAGGGGTGCTTTTTCGTCCCAAAACATCTCTTGGATGAGCTTGATTTTATCGGCAAGCTTGTTAATCTCTTGCTTGATTTGCCCCAATTCTTCCGTTGGCAAAGAAGCTTTGGTGGCCGCATCTTCTTTGCGCTCTTTGGCGTACGCCCCTGCACTGGTCACTTTGGCAATCTCAGAAATCTGCTTTGCCGCTTCGGAAATGTTCAGCAACACATCTTCACCACGGGTTGGTCTTTCTGTGGGAGCGGAAGGCTTTTGCGGTGTGGCATTCTCATCAAGTGCCACGACTATCTCGTACAAAGCAGGGGAATTCATGGTTTTTTTCTTCACCTGCTTGGTGCTCATAACATACGCATCTTCCCCACATTCATGTTGGGCTTTTTTCAGCGCCTCTGCAGGTGTTTCGCCAGTGAAGGTTACAAATTTCACGATACATTCCTTTGCTGCATCATCCCAAGGGGTACGATTACCGAGAGGCGTTCGCTCCAATGGGGATGGGGCAGAGTAAGTCGAGGGGTATTTAGCGT
>JACUTV010000201.1 GCA_014859645.1 Campylobacterales bacterium | reverse complement strand
AAGTGGAGTTTGACAAGGTCACGCTCATGAACGACCGCCTCAAAGAAATCGACCGTGAGATAGAATCAAAAACCCAAATGATGGGCAAGATGAAAGTCTATCTTGCGGGTATGGCGGCTTCTAAAATGCTCTACAACGAAAACTTTTCCAACTCCAAAGAAGACCTCGCCCGCGCCCGTGACCTCGCCGAAGCCATGGTCAACACCTACGGCATGGGCGCTTCACTCTTCCCTCAAGCCACCGACCTCGCCGCACTCCTAGGGGAAGCTAACAAAGAAGTAGAAAGCTTTTTGGAGGGCATGCGCACCCCACTAGAAGCCATCACCGAACGCCTCCTAGCCAAAGAAAGTGTCACCAAAGAAGAGATAGGCACCATCATGCGGGAGTGTTTTTAGGGGTTTACATGTAAGGGAGGTTTTGCAAATAAAAAAAGTTTTTCCCTGATGTGTTGTCTTTGAATTTTAAATAAAAGGAAGGGGTGAATGTATCCAATTGATTTGAAGCTAAATTTACAAGTTCCGTGGAAAAATGAGAGTTTTGAAATGTCGGAAATAGGATACATAAACTATCTAGTTGGTCCAAATGGAACAGGAAAATCACAGTTTTCAGAACAACTAAAAAAGTTTTTTAATGGTAAACAATTAAAATGTAGGGTTCTTTCAGCAGATAGATTGACTGGTTTTGGTTTTAGTAATAAACAGAATCTTGATGGCTATGTGGTTAGTCAGTCAAATTTTCATGATGGATTTAATAAACAACAATTTTCACAATATAAACAAGGTGCAGAAAGTATGGATATTGGAGCAGATGCCTTTGTTTTGCTTGAAGAAAAGCTAGATTTAAAAATAAAAATTGAAGCAATATTATCTCAAGTTTTACATAGAGATATAAGGCTTGAGTGGGATAGTGGAAAACTAGTCCCAATGACATATAACATAAAACAGGCATCTGAGTATGAACTAAAAAAAGAATCACATGGGGTAAAAGAATTATTGATTTTATTAACTCATATTTATGATGATTCCCATAAGGTATTGATTATAGACGAGCCTGAATTAAATCTTCATCCTCAATATCAAGCTTTTCTATTGGAACATATTAGAACAATGAGTGGTAATCCAAACGAAGGTAAAAAGATTATATACCTCATTTCACATTCTCCTTTTATTTTGGATTTTCAAACTATTGATGATTTAAAGTCAGTTATATGTTTTCATAGTGATTTTAGAAAGCCATCTTTCATAGAAAATTTAGAAGCAACCGAAGAAGAAAAAATCAAACAAATTATTCCAAAACTAAACGTACACCATAAACAACTATTTTTTGCCAATACTCCTATTTTTGTTGAAGGTATTTTTGATGCACAGTTTATAAAAGCTATTCAAGAAAAAAGAGGAGTTTCCTTGGAAGGTAGCGGAAGTACTGTAATAGATGTTGGAGGTAATGAACAGCTTCCATCTTATTATTTGCTATCTAACCTTCTTGGTAAAAAATCACTTTTTATTTACGATTTAGATAGTATTTTCTTTTCATGCCAATTAAGAATCAACGCTGAGGGTAGTGATGGAATTAATCAATTTTTGATTAATTTGGGCATTGGAAGCAATTTTAAGGATATATGGGGTCAATTTTCTAAAACATTGGAACATTTAAAATCTGATTTAAGAAACAAGGATGGTGAATATAAGTCTTATATTGAGCAATTAGATGGTGATAAAAAAGCAAAAAAAGAAAGTTATGCTTTATTGGTATATCTTAAATATTTTAGAGATGAAGCAAATGCAATATCGGCGAATCCATCTCAAATTGATTTACTCTTGAACCAGCTCAATAATGTCATCAATTCTTTTGAAGAAATAGGTGTATATATTTTAAAGAATGGTGCAATGGAAAACTATTTTCCAAGTTATGATGGTGATAAGTTTAGCATTGATAATAAAAAACGAGAATGTTTAAATGCTGAAATAGATTGGATGATTAATGAATGTCAATCGAATAGTGAGTTAAAGAGTCGATATGGAGAACTCTATGAAATAATGGAAAAACTACCATCTGGGGATAAAATTGATTATAAAAAAGTTATTGAAAGTAATTTAAAAGATTTAATCCACAAAATTCAAAAAGGATTATCAGAAAATAAAATCAATGATGAGTCCAATTTGCCTTCGTATGTTGGCAAGGAATGGAACTCTTATCAAAGAATTTTATCAATCTCAAACCTCAATAAAGAAAATCAAACTTTTACAATTGTACTAAAAGATTTGTGGGGATTTGGTGGAAAAGAGATTTGTGTAAAAAAAAGCAAAAACTACTCAAGCGAAAACTTTTTAACATAAGAACCAAGCGGCGTATTATGAAGCGTTGGAGCGTTCTAATGCCACAGGGGAAAGCACGCCTTTTGTAGAGTTTATGCTAGGTGTCATTGCTAAGTCTTTGCAAA
>JACUTV010000200.1 GCA_014859645.1 Campylobacterales bacterium | reverse complement strand
CTTGGTGGAAGATGAAGTCGATGTCTAGGGACTCTAAAATGCCTAAGTCTTTGGTAATGTCTCCTTGGAGGATTTTGCCCTTGAAGCCAAGGAGATTTTTAAAATGGCCAAAGCTTTTGAGATTGCCGTTGCTAAAACGCTCTTCATTGCGAAACGTGTCAAGGACAATGACAGTGGCTTTGGGATGGTGTTCTTGAAAATAAAAAGCGAGGTTGCTGCCGATAAACCCAGCACCTCCAGTGATGAGGATGGTTTTGTTTTCAAATGTTTGTGTGGTGGGCACGAAAAGTCCTTAATGTTTTTCCATTTGTGTAAAAGGGAAAGATTATAACACGGAGGGCTTTAATCAAAGATAATGCCTTTGCAAGAGTAAAGCTTCTTGTTTGCTCAATGCGCTATAATTTCACAATTAAAGTGCTACATGCCAACCAAAGATAAACAAAGTTGTTTTTATAAGGAAAGTACTGTTGTGAATAGAGTGTATATTGCGTTTTTTTCGTTGTTGCGGTGGGTGGTTCTCAAAGCGCCCTCTTGGATGTTGCGCCCCATGCTTAATGCTTTAGCAAACCTTGCGCGTTGGGTGGACGCCAAGCATCGTCGTATTATTCGCATTAATCTTGACCTAGCTTACGGGGAGTCCATGGATACCCAGCAGAAGGAGAAGATTGTAAGAGAGTGTTACAAAAACATGGTTTACTTGGTAGCGGATTTTATGCGCAATTATAAAACCACCCAAGAGGCGATTTTGCAAAAAGTGCGTATTGAAAACGAAAACATCGTAGTGGACGCGCTTGCTTCGGGGCGCCCTGTCATCTTTCAAACAGCCCATTATGGGAACTGGGAGCTCGTTCCCCTCACGCTTGCGGCCCGCTTTGGGCCTTTGAGTGGGGTGGGAAGGCCACTGGACAACCCTGCTATTAACCAGATTGTCAGGGAAAGCCGTGAGCAGTTTGATGTGGAGCTTATCGACAAAAAAGGAGCCATGCGCGCCATGCTCAAAGCGGTAAAAAATGGCAGAAACCTTGGGCTTTTGGTGGATCAAAACACCTCAAAAAAAGCAGGCGTGGTGGTAGAGTTTTTTGGAAGGCCTGTCCGTCATACGCCAGCGGCGAGTATTTTAGCCCGTCGTATTGACGGGGTGATTGTGCCCGTGTTTATCACAACCCAAAACCATGAAACCTACACGTTGAGCTTTTATGACCCCATTGAAGTGCCAAAGACAGACAACATGGAAGAGGATATTCTTGCGGCAACACAAGCCCAAGCGCACATCACCGAAGCAGTAATACGCCAAAAACCCGAAGAGTGGTTTTGGTTTCATCGCCGATGGAGAGGTGAAAATAAAACAGCCTATGGTGTGAGTAGAAAGAAAAACGATGCATAAACATATCTTACATGTAAACCTTGCTAAAGGTTTTCGGGGCGGGGAGCGCCAAACCTTGTTGCTGATGAGTGAATTGGCGGCAAAAGGGTTTAAGCAAACGCTCATTACAAGAAAAAATGCCCCGCTTGCCCAAAGGGCTTTGGCCTTGGGCCTTGCGAATGTGCAGGTGCAAGAGATTGCAAAGCCCTATATTTTTTCCCTTGGCGTTCTTAAAAAGGCCTCCTTGGTCCATGCGCACGAAACCCAAGGGGCGCAGTTTGCGTTTTTGGGAAACTGTCTGTTTGGTACACCTTTTATTATTACCCGTAGGGTGGACAACTCTATCAAAAAAAACTTTTTTACCAAAGCGATGTACCGATGTGCAGTTTGTACGGCAGTTTTGTCTAGGGCTATCGGTGAGGGTGTGTTGCGGGTGTGCCCAGAGGCAAAAACGCGGGTTATTCCCAGTGCGTTTACCAAACTTGCCACCGATGAAACTAAGATTGAGGAGTTGCGCCAAAGGTTTGCTGGAAAGTTCTTGATTGGCAACATTGGTGAGCTAGATAACGCCCATAAGGGCCAATGCTATTTGATAGAAGCCTTTAAAGACCTTGGCCAAAAATACCCCGCCTTGCACCTTCTTTTTCTTGGCAAGGGAAAAGATGAGGCACTGTACAAGAAGATGACGCAAGGCGCTCAGAACGTGAGTTTTGAGGGGTTTGTTGATAATGTGGGCGATTATCTTAGCGTGATGGACCTTTTTGTTTTCCCTTCTTTACACGAAGGGCTAGGCTCTATTTTGCTAGATGCCATGAACGCGGGTGTGCCCATTGTCGCGTCTAATGCAGGGGGGATTCCCGACATCATCACCCACAAAAAAAATGGTATTTTAGTAGAACCTGCCCATGTTGAAGGGATAAAACAGGCTATCATTGCGCTGTATGAAGACAGGACGATGGGAGCACAACTAGCTGGGTGTGCACGCGAGCGGGTTGAACATTTTTCACCCAGAGCTATGGGCGAGCGCTACGAAACCCTTTATGGAGAAGTGCTTGAATAGCAATGAATTAGTGCAAAGGCTAAGGGAAGCCCTGGGCGA
>JACUTV010000199.1 GCA_014859645.1 Campylobacterales bacterium | reverse complement strand
GTCATTAAGGGGATGGTGGGGCTACAAGGGGTTGTGCTACCGGAAAACATATTTTAAATTTTTATCCACCCTTGAAGGGAAGTGGTTTGAGTTCGGGACGGTGTATGAAAACATCAACGGCAAAGATAAGACAACAGTTTTTGTTCTTGTGGGGCTTTTTGTTGTGTTGTATTTTAAAAACTCGAACTTCAAACTTCAGGAGTTTAAACCAACATATCTCAACCTAGCATTCACGTTGGTTTTATTTATCATGGCTACTTCCATGATGTCCCGTGTTTCTGAATTCTTGTATTTTAATTTTTAATCATGAAACGCCTTACATGTAAACGATTTTCCTTCGTAGTAGTAGGAATTATTGCGAGCTATGTGCTGTACCACAGTATTGTGTGGTTTGGGTGGACGGGGAAGATATTTGACCAAGCCCCCTATCAAGTGGGCGATTTGGCGCGTATGAGCTATCAAGTCGGTTCTATTCACTATAGAAAAGATGAGAACGACCTTCCCAAACACCACCTTCGCTACACACCAACATCGCCCCCAAAAGAGATTGACATCCTTACTATTGGAGATTCTTTTTCCAATGGTGGAGGAGTTGGGCGCAATGCTTTTTACCAAGACTATCTAGCAAGCAGTGGTTCTTATATTGTACTCAATATACAAAATTATAGTGACAGCAATACTTATGTTGAGACAATCAATAGTCTCATTGAAAATGGATGGCTAGAAGAGGTTAAGCCAAACGCTATTCTCATACAAACTGTTGCCAGACGCCTAGCAACGCTTTATGCACGAGAACAACAATGGGAAGTTTTATCACCACCCGACTTTAAGCAAGGAATGTCACAAAGAGCATGGCGAGATGAGCCTCCAAAACCACCCCTTATCAATACTGCAAACTACAAACTCCCCTACTACACTCTTTTGTATCATTTTAAAACTTCTGGACAAAAAAATGTAGTGAAATTAAAACTCACACAGCCTATGTTTACCGTCAAGGATTCAGCCACTCTTTTGCTCTACAAAGAAGATATTGCAAATCTTCACCATTTTAATGAAGAAAACATTGCTAAAATCAACAACAACTTTAACGTTCTGGCGGAAAAATTGAAAAAGCTAAAGATTAGCCTCATTTTCATGCCTGCCGTTGACAAATATGACCTTTATTTTGATTTTATAGCAAATAATCCCTTTGCTCCCAATCCACTTTTTGAATTGCTAGAAAAAGCACCAAAAGAGTATCTTTTTATCAATACAAAACGCATTTTACACAATGCTCTTCAAGTGGGCGAAAAAGATATTTTTTACGCAGATGATACGCACTGGAGTTTCAAGGCTTCACAGCTCATCAGTGACGAGATAGTACAGACACTCAACAAGGTTGAAGCTCATGAATAGCATAAAATCAAAGCTAACGGCATTGTTTTCACGCTCTTTCAATTTCAAGAGCTGGTCTATCTCTTTCTTTGTGATTGCCTTCTCCCTTATTGGCTTCATTGGTTTTATTAATTTTGCCATTAATCCTTACCGCGTCTTTCCACACACCCATGAGCTTAATAAAGTCTCCAGACACCTGCTTCCTGATCGCATTCATCATTATTACCAGACCAAACATATAAAACCCAATGTCATCATGATGGGAACTTCTCGCATAGGGCTTTATCCTCCAAAACAACTCCACCCTTATCTTGGAGGAAAAATTTATAATGCAACGCTTGCTGGGTCCACCATCTTGGAGCAGTCGGCTTATCTTGAATTTTTTATCGAATCTTTCACTCCATCGACTATTGTTTGGTCTTTGGATTTTTTTTCTTTCAATCCCGACAAGGCCCCATATCCCAGCTTTTCAAAAGAAAGACTACTTTCCGCAATCTACTTAGATGATTACATGGAGGCAATTTTTAGTTTCAAGACACTTTCGAAGAGCATCAAAACCGCTAAAGAGAGCTTTTTTAGCAAAGTGGACACAGAGATCGATCAACCTTTTACTCCCGAACAAGTTGCTTCAAATATCGCCCACACACTCAATCAATATGCCACACAAAAAGATTTTCTTTACTCGGAAAACTTTAAAACTCCTCATTCCATTGACCTAAACATAGCACGCGTCCAACACATCGTCACGCTTGCAAAAAAATACAATGTCACTCTTATTTTATACCTAAGTCCTGTTTATTTTTCCCACCTAGAGATGATTACACGCACAGGGCTTGGAGACACCTATGCCTACTGGCAAACTTCTCTTGCCAAGATACACCCTTACTATAACTTTGCTACTATTAACTCCATTACAAAAGAAGCAATGAATTTTAGAGACAGCTCACACACCGTTGGGAGTATAGGAAAATTGGTATTTGGAAAAATCTTTAGCGATGAAAATGTTGTGACACCAGAAAATTTTGGAACCTTTATCCAAAAAGAGGCACACTAGCCCATGCTCTTTAGCAGTTACGAATTCATATTCCTCTTTCTCC
>JACUTV010000198.1 GCA_014859645.1 Campylobacterales bacterium | reverse complement strand
TTTAGGAATATAGATTATTTATTTTTTGGTTCTTTTTTGTGGGTACATTATACTTGGTTTGTTACTTCACCTTTGCTGTCTAGTATAAAGACTACATCGCGCAAAGCTTGTGCAAATTCTTGAGGAATTGAAGTTTTGATGCCTTTAAATAAAGTTTGACGATTTTCAAGCGTTATGCTCTCTCCAAGCCCTTTGTAGATGACTTCCACCATGTTTTTTGTATCAGGTTTATATGCCTTAAAAGTGAGCGAATAAAACTTTTCACCTTTTATTTCTCTGTAAAAGAAGCGCTTGAGAAACTCAATGCCTTCAAATCCAGACTCTTTTAAAAGACCTATAAGATGGCTGATGCTCAAAGCCCCAGCAATACATTCTCCACTTAACTTTGCATCATTTCTTATAAGTGCACTAGCTTCTTCATCACAAACGACATCAGAAACAACAACTCTCCCGCCTTCTTTTAAAACTCTATAAATCTCACTAAAAAGTTCTTTTTTGTGGACTGAAAGATTTAAAACACAATTTGAAGTGATAACATCAAAACTATTCTCTGCAAGTGGTAGTTTTTCAAGGTAGCCTTTTTTAAATTCAAGGTTAGAAAAACCTAGGTTTAGTGCGCACTCTTTAGCTCCCTCTTTTGCTATAGCAAGCATAGAATCAAGCATATCAACACCAACTACTTTGCCACGTTTTCCCACTAATTTTGAAGCGATAAAACACTCTATGCCTCTTCCACTTCCAAGATCTAAGTGAGTTTCTCCTTCTTTTAAAGCCGCATCAAGAATAGGGCTACCACAACCATATCCACGAAAACGATACTTTGAAGGTATATGAGAGAGATACTCTTCCTCATAACATGCTGGGTTTAATATATCTTCTTTATCCTCATTTGCAGCATCAGTATAAAATTCTTTGACAAAATTCAGAGACTCATTCTCTCCTATGGCTATCAAGCAGTTTGCATGCGTATGTGCCACACCCTCGTTGGCGCCACAAGTGTAGAGTATATCTCCCATCTCTAAACACAAAGCTGGACTTGAAAGGTTATCGAAGCGTTTTGCCTCCTGTGTTATAAGATAGAGTGCTAACTTTTCTAAGAGAGGCTCATAAGGGTCATCACCCATAAATGTTTTTGCATGAGAAAAACTATGGTCCAAATCCCCACCACCCAAAATAAAACGCATGGCAGAGTTTACATGTAAGATGCTTTGACCTTGTATTTGCCTAGCAACAGGGCTTTGTAAAGCTTCTTGCAAATTCTGCCCTTCCATGACAAGCTCATACATTCCAACAGTTGCAGCACTTGGATAAAAATATCCATCATACCCCAAAGCTATACTACTGCGTCCACTACTTGAACCGTCGTGTACCGTGCCTTTTGGTGCAAAGATTTGGGTTTTTAAAGCTTCAAAATTATCTATAAAAATGCCAAGTTTTTTTGCTTTTGTATATGCTTTTATAAGTGCTTCATAAATCTTTTCCAATTCTAAAAAAGTATCCTCTTTTGCTCTGCCCTCTATAAAATACCATAAAAAATGGATATGGCTAGCACCGAAGGAGTAAATCAACTCTACAATTTCTTCTAAATTTTCTATGCTAAGTGGTGTTAGACAAGTGGAGATTGAAAAAATGTAATCCTCGTTTTTAAGCCACTTTAGATTTTTAATAAGCTTTGCAAAACTCTCTTTCCCTCTGATTGTGTCATGTTCCTTTTCTAAGCCATCTAGGCTTATTTGAAGAGAAAGTCTGCTTTTATCAAAACTATTTTTTGAGAGGGTTTTTTGAAGTAACATACCATTGGTTAGAATAACAACTTTTGAACCCTTAAATTGAAAGATAAACTCTATCAAATCAGCAATATCTTCTCTTACAAACGGCTCTCCTCCACTGAGGACAAAAAGTCTGCATCCAAGCTCATACGCTTCTTTAATATGTTTTTGCATAAGGGTTAAACTTAAAGTGTCTTTATCGTGGATAGAGGAGCTAAAAAGACAGTGTGTGCATTCGATATTACAGCGATTAGTTACATGTAACCAAAATTCGTTTAATCTTTGAGTCTTTGGTATCGGTTGTTTGTAGACTTTTGGATTTGGCAATGAAATGCGAGAAAGAAGTTTTTGGAACTCTAAATCTCCCTTGGCTTTTTGTAAAATCTCATCTGCTTGTGCATTCGGTACAAACCAATCCGCACTATGTTTGTAAAAATATACAGGTGTGTTCTCAAATACAATATATTGCCAATTATATGATATATCATTCATAAAAGTTCCATAAAAAAAGATTACATCTAGTGAAGAAGGGAGAAGTTGTATTTTTAAGATGTATGCTTAAAACCTTAAGCCTTTAAAGAAATATATTTTAGCAAAAGCTTACTTAAGCTGCACTAAGAACTTGGCAACAAAGCTTCTCTGCAAATACCATTAAATTAATGGGGACAGGCTACTTTATTTTTAGCTCTACTCTTTGAGGGAAAAGT